>NZ_JAGPXW010000021.1:0-118010 GCF_018070365.1 Micromonospora sp. D93
GGGCAGGGGTGGGGTGTTGGTGGAGGAGTTCGGCGATCCATCGTGCGGCTTCCCTTTGGGCGGTGAGCATGTGGTCGCGGGCGTCGGTCAGGTCGCGGTCGTCCGCGTGACCATCCAGGATCGTCGCCCACTGGCGGCTCAGCTCCTCGGCGTACCCGGCCTTTCGGATCTGTTCGTCGAACTGGTATTCCAGCTTGACCAGGCGGTCGACGTGCGGCTGGAGCGCGGGCATGATCCGTTCGTCGAGTCGTACGGCGGCGTCGGGGCGGCAGGTGAGCGTGATGTCGCCCCGTTGGTAGTGCCACAGGGGATCCTCGGCGAGCGCCCGCTGCAACGCCACCTCCAGGTCACCGGCCCGGTGTGGGTGCAGGTCCCGGGCGGCGTCGGCGGCGAGACGGGTCAGCCGCTGGATCGCGTTCGGTTGGAAGTACTGCACGTACCAGCTCAGCACCTCGGACCGCAGGCTCGCCGGTGACGACCAGGCGAACGTGGCGCGGATGTAGAACGAGTACACGTACCCGCGTGCGGGGACCGCGATGAGCCGGGGTGCGTCGCGTTGTTCGACGAGTGGACCGGACGGCGACGGCGCGGCAGCGGAGCCGACGGGCGCCTCGTCCTGGAGCGCGGCGACCAGCCGATCCCAGCTTCGCGCCCACCACCGCCAGCCGCGCACACCGGCGTCGCGGGCGATGGTCAACGCGCGTACGCCCCGGTGTCGCCACTGGTCCCCGGGCCTCGGCCTCCCGTCGGGGGCGTCCGTCATGGCACCCCTCCACGGTCACGGATCCGCGTTTCACGCTAACAACAGGTGACCGATTTGCCTGCCGCCACGCCGTCACCGAGCAGACGGCATATCGACACCAACCGGACTGAGGATCATTCGGGGTTAACCGAGCATTGTGGAGCAGTTCGGGTGCCGAGGGGTGTTGCCGTCGACCGGCAGCGGCGAGACTGGGTCCGGTCCGACAATCACGCGGATCGATAGACCGGATGGTCTGGAGGCAGCCTGTGTCCACCCTCGTGTCCCCGCTGGCCACGCTCGGCGCGATCCGCCGGCGTACCACCACCCTCGCCCTGCTCCTCGCCATGGTCGCCGCCGCGTTGGTCGGCCCGTCCGTGGTCTCCCCTCGGTTGACCGACCCGGCCTCGGCGGCGGTCTACAGCTCCTGCACCATGAGCCGCTGCGCGGACGCCCGCACCGCCCGTTCGGGCTGGTCCGCCAAGGGGTTCCCGACCAGCCGAGGCTGGTACTCCTGGAGCGGCGGGAAGTCCAACTTCGCTGGCGGCCGGTTCTACAACTACGAGGGTCAACTGCCCACCAACGCCACCTACTACGAGTACGACGTCTACCCGCGCACCCAGGGCGCCGCCCGGGACGCGTACCGGATCGTGGTGAACCGCAGCACCGGGGTCACCTGGTTCTCGCCCAACCACTACACCGACTTCTACCGGCTCTGACCGATCAGGAGGTACGTGATGGTCGACGAGCACGCGGGTCGGGTGCCCGACTGGCTGATCGTCTGCCACGACGGCGGCCTCGACGTGCCCGGCGCGGTGGTGCTGGCCGGAGCGACGACGCGGACCAGGGCCCGTTTGTTCGCCGCGCTCGCTGCCGTACTGGCCCTGCCGGCGTACCTGGGGGACACCTGGGACGCCCTCTCCGACGTGCTCCGGGACCGGCTCGACGCCGGTCCGCTCACAGTGCTGATCACCGACGCCGGCCAACTGCTCACCGACGAGCCGACCGATCAGTACGGTCTGCTGCTCGCCGTGCTCGGCGACCTGGCCACCAGCGCCCCGCACCCGTTGCGTGTCGTCCTCGACGAGGCCGCGCCGTCCTGACCGCCAATTCGAGCCCGCCGTCGGCGGCGGTGCCCGGCGGCGCGGGCGGTGCCACCCCGCGCCGCTGGTCATCCGGGTCAGTGCGTCGCGGGCGGGATGCTCTGCTCGTACTGGAAGACGTTGTGCGGGTCGTACTTCGCCTTGATCTTGCGCAGCCGGGGGAAGTTGTGCCCCCAGTAGGCCCTCTCCCACTCGGCCATGCCGATGTTCGGCACGTTGACGTAGGCGCCGTCCACGTAGGGCCGCAGGGCCTGGCTGAACTCGGCGATCCAGGTCTGGGCGATCGGGGTGACGGCGTCGTCACTGTCGGGTTCGCCGCGGGTGCCCCAACCGACGCCGGGCTCGGAGTAGAAGAGCGCGTCGCGGTGCGGGAAGGCCGCGCCACCGAACGGCTCCTGTCGTTGCGCCCCCCTGCCGAACGCCTGGGTGAAGAAGTTGCTGTCGGGCGAGGGCGACTTCTCCATGAACTCACGGACGATGCTGACCGCCTTCTCCGGGAACGGCTCGCGGGTGAACTGGGAGAAGAACTTCCATTTCGCCGGCTCGTCCTCGTTGGGGATCTGGAAGTCGGCGTAGACGTCGCCCCAGTTGCCAATCTGCACGGTGACCGTGGGGTTGCCGATCGACAGGATCGGTGCCAGCAGCTTCCTGGCCTCTGCCTCCGATCCCTCCGCGAGCACCGCGAACAGCAGGATCTCGTCCGGGTGGACCTCGACCTGGGTGCCGAGGCGGGGGTCGGTGAACGGTCCGACACGCTGCCAGGCGTCGAAGACCTCGTGCAGGTCGCCGAGACCGGGCCAGGTCACCTGCAGGTAGGCGACGCTGGTGAGCGGGGCGACCTTGTAGGTCAGCGAGGTGACGATCCCGAAGTTGCCGTTGCCCGCTCCACGCAGCGCCCAGAGCAGGTCCGGGTAGTTCCACGGGTCCACCTCGAGCACCTTCGCCCCGTCAGCGCCCGCCGCGACGACGATCTCGGCGCCGATCAGGTTGTCGCAGGCCATCCCGATGTAGCGGGTGAGGAAGCCGAAGCCGCCGCCGAGGGTCGCGCCGGAGAGGCCCACGGTCCCCTCCGTGCCCGTCGTCGCCGCGAGGTCGTGCTCCCCGAGGGCGGTCACTGCCTCCGACTGGGTGAGCCCCGCGCCGACCTTCGCCACGCGAGCGGCGGTGTCGATGTGGACGTCCTTCAACTCGCTGACGTCGATCACGATGCCGTTGTCGACGTTCGACCAGCCTTCCAGGTTGTGCCGACCACTGCGGACCCGCAGCGCGACGTTGTGCTGCCGCGCCCAGGTGAGCGCGTTGACCACGTCCTGGGTCTCCTGGGCGAAGACGATGACCAGCGGATAGTGCACGAACAGCTCGTCCCAGCCGAGGCTGGCCTCCGGGTAGTTGGGGCTCTGCGGCCGGACGATCCGGCCGGTCAGCTGTGCCGGCGGGAACTTCGTGTCGGAAGGCCACCCGGGACCGTCGGCCGCGATGGCCGAGCTGCCGGCGATCATGCTCGGGATAGCGACCGCTCCGGCGCCGACGGCCGTCGCCCTGAGCAGATCACGACGGGAAAGGTCGCGCATGGTCCGAATCCTCTCGATTGGTGACACGCCCGAAAGATGAACCGAGAGGGAATTTTCCTCTCATCCGGCGCAAACCAACCGTAATGCCCGAGGCTTCTGGACGGATCTGAGAACTTGTCACGGAACCCGGTCGGGTGATCCGGTACCTGTCAACTCGGGGCGGGCTGGTCCAGGATGGCGCTGAACCGCTCCTCGGCGAGGTCGAGCTGGCCGAAGATGTGCCGCTTCACCGCGGGCGACAACGGGGTGTCCGGCCGGCCGATCAGGTCCCGGAACAGCGGCACCAGCGGCCGGTACTTCCGGGCCGACGAGATCACCTTCGGCCCGACGGTGTGGATCACGCCCACCCCGTTGTCGGTGAAGTCCGACACCTTGATCACCCGAGCCCAGGGCTCCCGGTCCAGGCTGACCGCCAGGTGCTCCCGGTACTGCGCGTTGCGGTCCCGCTCGGGGTCGTACACCGGATTGGTGACCGCGGCGACCAGGGTGGCCACCCGCGGCCCGAACCGCGCCGCGAGCGCGGCCAGCGCGGCCCCGGTCGGGTCGGTGCCCGGGTTGCCGTCGGCCAGCTCGACCGGGTGGTCCTCGACGGCGTCGTGCAGCAGACCGGCGACGATGACGTCCACGTCCCGCACCTGGTAGTGGTGCATCAACCGGATCGCCACCCGCAGCAGGTGGTTGAGGTACGGCTCGCGGACGCGTCGATCGTCGCGGTGCAGCTCGGCGGCGAGGTCGAGCGCGGCGGTCAACCGCGCCCGGGCGGCGTCGTCGAACTGCTGGACCTCCAGCCGGAAACGTTCCAGCAGGCCCGGTTCGCCGTGAATCTCGGTGATCGCGTGCATCGGCATGCTGCCCAGGTGCGGCGGGAAGTCCATGCGTCACTTATAGCCGATCTTCACCACATCGATGAGCCCGTACGTCGCCGACCCGACCCGACTGTGCGTGTTCTGTCCAGGCCGGCCGTCGGGATGAGTGCCGGGCTATCCGGTCAGCTCGGCGCGGTACGCGGCGGACGCCCACGGCACCCCCAGCTCGCTCGGCAGCGCCCCCCGCTCCGCCGCCCGGCGCAACACGTCGACGACGCCCCGCAGGTGGCGGACCCGCTCCCCGCCCTCGCCGAGGGTGCTCACCAACTCGCCGTCGAGCAGCCGGGGCTCCGGCGCGGGTTGTAACGCGTCCAGCAGCGCGGTGAACGGGGTGGTACGGGCCAGCGGCGCGATCAGCGGTACGCCCACCGGGTCGACCCGGTGGGCGAGCAGATTCTCCAGCAACCCCCGCCGCCCCGGCACCCGGCGTGTCACCACGTCCCCGGGCAGGCGCAACCGGTCGGTCGGGTACTCCAGCACCGCCTGCCCCGTCGTACCTGTCACCACCACCTCGCCCGCCACGAACTCCTCGGCGGCCAGGGTCGCCGCCACCAGCACCGGCGGCCCGACGCGGAACAGGACCCGCAGCACGGCGGTGTCCTCCACCTCGATCGGCCGGACCCGGTAGCGTTCCACCTCGATCGCGACCGGCAAGGGCGTCGCCCCCGCGAGCGCCTCGGCGATCGCCAGGCACTGCATCACCGCGTGCGCGAACGGGTTGGCGAGCGCGCCGTCCAACACCGGCCGGCCGTCCAGACTCCGTCGACCGGCCCAGGGGGAGCGGGCGTAGTAGGCGTCCGGCCGTTGCCAGGCGGCGATTGTGGAGATGCCGGTGACAGTGCCCAGTCGTCCGGCGGCCAGCGCGTCGGTCAGCGCGGTGAGGGCCGCCGAGCCGAGCGCCTGGAAGCCGACCTGGGCCACCCGGCCGGCGGCGGTGAGCGCCCAGGTCAACTCCTCGTGTTCGGCCAGCGACAGCACCGGCGGCTTCTCCAGCAGCAGGTCCGCGCCGGTGGCCAGGGCGTCGCGGGCGATCGCCAGGTGGGTGTGCGGCGGCGTGCAGATCACCACCACCTCCGGCCGGGTGGCGGCGAGCATCGCCCGGTGGTCGGTGAACACCGCCGCCCCGGGCGGCACCGGAGCGGCCGGGTCGTCCTCCACCGGCCGTACGTCGACCAGGGCGACCAACCGCAGCCGACCGGCGGCGTGCAGGGGCGCGATCACCCGCCGGTGCCAGCGGCCGTGCCCGTTCGCCCCGATCACCGCCACCCGGGTAGGCGGTGCGGCCCCGTTCACCGCCGCCCGGCCACTGTCGACCCGGTCACCGGGCACCGGCCAGGGTGGCCTCGACGCCGTGCCGTTCCAACGCGGTCAGCCAGGCGATCACGTCGGCGCGGACCTCGTCGTCCTCGGCCACCTCCACCGGGATGACCTCGCGCAGAGCGAAGACCGCGTCGACAGCGCCCGTCGGGCTCTGCGCTCCGGCATCCAGCGCGGCCCGGATCGGCCCGGCCAGTGGGTCCTGGAACGGCAACGGCCGGCCGTCGTCGGCGTACCCCAGCACGAAGCGTAACCAGGACGCCACGACCAGCGCGCCCCAGCGCGCGGACCGCCCGGCCGCGCGCAGGTCGGCGATGGTGTGCAGGACGCGCTGCGGCAGCTTCTGGGAGCCGTCGATGGCCACCTGGAGGGTGCGGTGGTGAATCGCCGGGTTACCGAACCGGGCGAGGGCCTGCTCGCCGTAGTCGACCACCAGCACCCCGTCCGGCGGGGTGAAGCTGGACGCGACGTCCTCGGCGATCAGCCGGCGCAGCACGTCGCGCAGGTGCGGGATCTCCAGCGCGTCGGCGATCGTCTCCCGACCGGCCAACGCCCCGAGGTACGCGATGGCCGAGTGCACGCCGTTGAGAGCGCGCAACTTCAACCGCTCCCACGGGCCGGCGTCGTCGGTGAGCACCGCGCCGGCGAACTCCCAGCCCGGTCGTCCACCGGGGAAGTCGTCCTCGATCACCCACTGCGCGTACGGCTCGGCGGCCACCGCCGCCAGGTCGGTCACGCCGAGCGCGCGGCGGGCCGCCTCGATCGTCTCCGGGGTGCTGGCCGGCACGATCCGGTCCACCATGGTGCCCGGGCAGGTGACGTTGGCGGCCACCCACTCGACCAGCCCGGCGGGCACACCGCCGGCGCGGCCGACCGCCTGGTCGAGCATGCCGTGCAGCCGCCGACCGTTGGCCGGCAGGTTGTCGCAGCTCACCAGGGCCACCGGCCCGGCGTCCGCGGCGGCCCGGGCGGCCAACCCGCGCAGCAGCAGCCCCGGCACCGTGGTCGGCGGTCCGCCGCCGGCCAGGTCCGCGGCGAGCGCCGAGTCCGGGGACAGCTGGCCGGTCACCGGGTCGAGTTGGTACGCCTTCTCGGTGACGGTCAGGGTCACCACCCGGACCGCCGGGTCGGCGAGCAGCGCCACCACGGCGTCCGGGTCGCTGGGCGCGTGCCGTACTCCGCTCAGTGCGCCCACCACCCGGGTGGCACTGCCGGCGGCGGAGAGCGCGCTGACGCTGAAGAGATTGTCCTGCGCGGCGATCGCCTCGACCACGGCAGAGCTGCGCGGGGCGACGGCCACGATGCCCCAGTCACCGCCGGCCGCGCCGACCGCCGCCTCGGTGTAGACGGCCTGGTGGGCCCGGTGGAACGCGCCCAACCCCAGGTGTACGACGCCGGTCGGCACGGTGCCCGGCCGGATCAGCGGGCGGACCTCGGCGGGCAGCCGGCGCAGCATGCCCAGGCCGAGCCGGGAGGCCCCGACGGTCACCGCCATGCCGGACCGTCCGGGAAGCGGAACTCGGCGATCGAGGCGGGCTTCATGGTGGCGCTGTAACCGGGACGCTCCGGCAGCAGGTAGCGGCCACCGCGGGTCCGCACCGGATCGACGAAGTGTTCGTGCAGGTGGTCGACGTACTCGATCATTCGACCGTCCAACCCGGTGCCCACCCGCAGGTAGTCGAAGATCGCCAGGTGCTGGACATACTCGCAGAGGCCCACGCCGCCGGCGTGCGGGCAGACCGGTACGCCGAACTTCGCCGCCAACAGCAGCTCCGCCAGGACCTCGTTGACGCCACCGACCCGGCAGGCGTCGATCTGCATGACGCCGATCGCCTCGGCCTGGAGCAACTGCTTGAAGATCACCCGGTTGGCGGCCACCTCACCGGTGGCGACCCGGCAGCGGCCGGCGGTCAACTCGGTCACCGCGCGGGCGATCCGGGCGTGGCCGAGGATGTCGTCGGCGTGGGTGGGCTCCTCGATCCAGTACGGGTCCACCTCGGCCAGCGCCGCCATCGCGGTGATCGCCTCGTCGACGTCCCAGACCTGGTTGGCGTCCATCATCAACAACGCGTCCGGGCCGATCTCCTCCCGGATGATCCGGGCCCGCCGCAGGTCGTCCGCGAGCGGGCCGCCGACCTTCATCTTCATCGCCCGCCAGCCGTCGGCGTACGCCTGCCGGGTCAGCGCCCGCACCTTGTCGTCGGGGTAGCCGAGCCACCCGACCGAGGTGGTGTACGACGGGAAACCGTCACGTTCGAGGGTGGCCAACCGGTCCGCCAGCCCGTCGCGCCCTTTCTCGAGGATGGCCGCCGCCTCGTCCGGGCTGAGGGCGTCGGTGATGTGCTTGAAGTCGACGCTGGCCACCAGGTCGTCAGTGGGCAGCTCGGCGAGGAAGCGCCACATCGGCTTGCCGGCCAGTGTGGCCCGCAGGTCCCACACCGCGTTGACCAGCGCGCCGGTCGCCATGTGGATGACGCCCTTCTCCGGGCCCAGCCAGCGCAGCTGCACGTCGGCGCTGAGCGAGCGCCAGAACGCCACCGGCTCGGCCGTGATCTCCTCGATGGTGCGCCCCCGCACGTGGTGCGCCAGGGCGCGCACCGCCGCGCAGGTGATCTCGTTGCCCCGGCCGTTGGTGAAGGTGAACCCGGCGCCGGTCGGGCCGGCGTCGGTGCCCAGCTCCACGTACGTCGCCGAGTAGTCACCCCGGTTGATCGCGTCGGAGCCGTCGCCCCGGGCGGCGGTCGGGAACCGCACGTCGTGCACCTCTACCGAGGTGATGGTGACCGTCACTGGTTGTTGCCTCCGAAGTTGAAGACCCGCTTGGGCAGCCGGTACGCCAGGTCGACGATGGTCTCGGCCGCCTCGTCCATCGGCAGCCGGTGCTCGGCGACCAGCCGGGCCAGGAAGCCGGCGTCCACCCGCCGGGCCACGTCGTGGCGTACCGGGATGGAGCAGAACGCCCTGGTGTCGTCGACGAACCCGGTGGTGTTGTAGAAGCCGGCGGTCTCGGTGACCGTCTCCCGGAACCGGCGCAGCACCTCCGGGGAGTCCAGGAACCACCAGGGCGCGCCGAGCAGCAGCGCGGCGTACCCGCCCGCGAGGGGCGCCAGCTCGCGGGTGAAGGTGTCCTCGTCGAGGGTGTAGAGCACCACCCGCAGCCGGGGGTCGTTGCCGTAGCGCTCCAGCAGCGGGGCGAGCGCGTGCACGTACTCGGTGGCCTGCGGGATGTCGCCGCCGACGTCGCGACCGTGCCGGGCGTGCAACCACCGGTTGTGGTTGCGCACCGCGCCGGGGTGCAGCTGCATGACCAGGCCGTCGTCGAGCGACATCCGGGCGAACTCCACGAGCATGTGCGCCCGGAACGCCTCCGCGTCGGCGGCGTCGGCCTCGCCGCGCCGACCCCTGTCGTAGAGCCGCTCGGCCTCGGCCGGGGTCAGGTCCAGGGTGCGCGCGGTGGGGTGGCCGTGGTCGGAGGAGGTCGCGCCGGCGGCGATGAACGCGGCGCGTCGGGCCCGCAGCGCGGCCAGGTAGCCGGTGTACGTGCCGGTGTCCTCGCCGGCCCGGTCGCCGAGACGGTCCACGTTCGTCGACCAGCCCTCGAACTCCATGTCCACCACGTCGTCCGGGCGGAACGTGGTGACCACCCGGCCGCCCGGCCCGCCCCACCCGTCGGCGGCGAGCTTGGCGTGCTGGGCGAGGTCGTCCAGCGGCGACTCGGTGGTCGCCAGGACCTCGATGCCGAACCGCTCGAACAGCGCCCGGGGTCGGAAGTCCGGCTCGGCGAGCCGGGCCGCGATCTCGTCGTAGAGGGCGTCGGCGGTGCTCGGGCCGAGCGGGGTGTGCACCCCGAACACGGTGCGGAAGGTCTGTTCCAGCCAGAGTCGCGACGGGGTGCCCCGGAACAGGTGCCAGTGCGCGGCGAAGCGTCGCCAGATCACCCGGCCGTCGGTCTCCACCGGGCTGCCGTCGCGGGTGGGCACCCCCAGATCCCCCGGGGGTACGCCCTGACTGAGCAGCATCCGGGTCAGGTAGTGGTCGGGCACGATGAGCAGCTGCGCCGGGTCCGGGAAGGGGCGGTCCTCGGCGAGCAGGGCCGGGTCGACGTGCCCGTGCGGAGAGATGATGGGTTGCTCCGCCGCCAGGGCGTACAGCTCCCGGGCCAGCGCGCGTTGGCCCGGTTCGGGTGGCAGGAGCAGGTCGGTGTGGTTGAACGTGGGCACGGGGTGGGGCTCCTCGTCTCCGGTGTCAGCGGGGGGTGAGCAGGTCGGCGACGCGCACAGGTTGACCGGTCTCGAAGGACCGGTTGGCGGCCAGGCCGGTGAGCAGGGCCAACGCGCCGTCGTCGGCGGTCGCGGCGCGGCCCAGCGGGTCGGGTTGACCGCCGAGGAGCACCCCTGTCATCCGGGCGTCCGCGCCGCCGTGCCCGTGCCGACTGCGGCCCTCCACCGGGATCTGCCGGGGCGGGGCCCAGAACGGGCGCACTGTCAGCGTCGCACCTCCGCCCTCGATCGGCGCCTCGGCGCCGTGCAGGGCGGCGCCCTTGACCGCGCCGGCGGTGCCCCGGTCGACGAAGTCGTTCTCGGCCACGTCCAGCTCCAGTCGGCCCCGGCTGCCGTTGACCATCACCCGGTAGCCCTCCCAGGGCGCGTACGCGGTGAGGTGGTAGGTCATCGTGGCGCCTGTGGAGTAGCGGGCCAGCACCGCCATGTCGTCCTCGATGCTCACCCCGGGCGCGAAGACGTTGCGGTCGCGCTGGTAGCCGTCCTCGGCCTCGGCGTCGAGGTACAACTCCCGCAGCCGAGGGTGCGCGTCCAGCCGCAGCGCGAACGGGTCGTCGGCGGCGGCAGGGGAGCCGTGCGCCCGGTCGTAGTCGCGGGCGTAGCCGTGCCGGCGACCGTCCTCGCCGTAGAAGAAGAGTCGGCCGGCCGCGTACACCTCGACGGGTGTGGCGGCCAGCCACCAGTTGACCAGGTCGAAGTGGTGGCTGGCCTTGTGCACCATCAGCCCACCGGAGCTGGCCTTGTCGCGGTGCCAGCGGCGGAAGTAGTCGGCGCCGTGGCGGACGTCGAGCAGCCACTCGAAGTGCACCGAGCCGATCTCGCCGACCGCGCCCTCGGCGAGCAGCCGGCGAACCTGTTCGTGCAGCGGGTTGTAGCGGTAGTTGAAGGCGACGGTGACCCTGCCGCCGGTCTCGGTCACCGTGTCGAGGATCCGCCGGCAGCGGGCCGCGTCCACTGTCATCGGCTTCTCGGTGACGACCTCGCGGCCGGCGCGCAGCGCGGCCACCACGTACTCGTCGTGGGTGACGTCCACGCTGGTGACCAGGACGACGTCGACACGCTCTTTGTCCAGCATGGCCTTGAAGTCGTCGGCCGGGTACGTCGGCACCGGGCGATGCCCCAGCTCGCCCAGCCAGCGGTTGTGCGCGTTCATCCGGGCCTGGTTGATGTCGGCGAAGGCGACCAACTCGGTGGTGTCGGCGTGGTCGAGCACCAGCGCCCGGACGAACATCTCCGCCCGCGCGCCGGTGCCCACGACGGCGTACCGGACCCGTCCGGCGGCTCTAGGTGACATGCGGTCGCCTCCCGGGGGCTGCAAAGGTTTGCAATGAAGTAATCACGATCGATCCGATCGCGTCAACGACGGCACCGGAATCGGCGTCATATGTCAGTGTTTGGGGGGCCACAGATCACCAAGGGGAGTGTGGGTGCAACGAAGCCGTAACCATTGACCGTTGACACTGGCGCAACCGTTTGCATTAATGGGCCACACCCACGTGACCGCCACCACATCGGACGAAGGGGCCGCCGTGCCAGTCACCATCCGGGACGTCGCCCGGGCGTCCGGTGTGCACATCTCCACCGTGTCCCGCACCTTCTCCGCACCGCACCTGGTCAACCCGGAGACCCGGGTCCGGGTGCTGGCGTGCGCGGAGGATCTGGGGTACCGGCCGAACCGCGCCGCCCGAGCCCTGATCACCGGGCGGACGCACAACATCGGGCTGATCATCGCGGACATCGCGAACCCGTTCTTCCCGCCGCTGATCAAGGCGGCGGAAAGTCAGGCCCGGCACCGCGACTACCACGTCTTCGTGGCCGACACCAACGAGGACCCGACCGCCGAGGAAGAACTGGTCCACGCGCTGGCCAAGCAGGTGGACGGGGTGCTGTTGTGCAGCCCTCGGATGAGCAACAGCCTGATCGAGCAGCTCAGCCGCGAGGTGCCGCTGGTGGTGGTGAACCGCCAGGTGACCGGCCTGCCCTGCGTGCTGATGGACGTCGGGCAGGGCGCCCGCTCGGCGATCGAGCACCTGGTCGGCCTGGGGCACCGCAGCATCGCGCTGCTCGGCGGCCCGCGCAGCTCGTGGACCAACCGGGAGATGCGCCGTGCCGCCGGCGCGGCTGCCCGAGCCGGCGGCGCGGAGCTGACAGTGCTCGGCCCCAACGCCCCCACCGAGGTCGGCGGCTCCGCCGTCGCCGAGCAGGTGCGACGCAGCGGCGTGTCGGCAGTGCTCGCCTACAACGACCTGATGGCGATCGGCCTGATCGAGGGGCTGGACGCGCTCGGGGTCCGGGTGCCGCAGGAGGTGAGCGTCGTCGGAGTCGACGACATCACCCTGAGCCGGCTGACCCGACCCAAACTGACGACGGTGGCCACACCCACCGGGGCCGCCGGCCGGACGGCCGTCGACATGCTGCTGCAACAGGACATCGAGTCACCGCGCAACGCGCGGGGGTCCGGTGCCGGCACGGCGCTCGGCGTCCGTCGTACCACAGCACAGGTAATGCTCCAGACCGACCTGGTCATCCGCGACTCGACCGGCCCGGGCCCGTACGCCCGACCGGCACGTCCCCTGGCCGCACCGCGTGGCCCGGGCCCGCATTGCCCTGCGGGCCCGGGCATCCCGACTGCGGCCACCGGTGACGCCGTCGCCTCCTAATGCCGAGGAGTGAGCGCACATGCACCCCGCAACGCCCCCCACCACTGACGCGCCCGTCGGGCGCGCCCACCGTACCCCGCTGCCTCGGCGGCACCTGCTCCGTGGCCTGCTCGCCGTGACGGTCGCCGCACCGCTGATGTTCGGTGCCGCCGCCTGCGGAGACGACGGCGGAGCCGCCGATCCGAACGCGCCGGTCAAGCTCTCCATCTTCTGGTGGGGCGGCGACGCCCGGGCCAAGCTGACCGAGGACGCGCTGGCCCTCTACACCAAGAAGCACCCGAACGTGACCTTCGAAACGACCTGGCAGGCCAACCAGGGTTACTTCGACAAGCTGGCGACGCTCACCGCCGGCGGCAACCCGCCGGACCTGTTCCAGATCGACGACAACTACCTCGCCGAGTACGCGGCCCGCAACACCACGCTCGACCTGACCTCCTACCAGGAGTCCGGAAAGCTGGACACCTCCAAGTTCCCCAAGAGCCTCTGGCAGTACGGCGTCGTCGACGGCAAGCTCGCAGGCCTGGCCGCCGGGGAGAACACCCAGGGTCTGGTCTACAACAAGACGCTGCTGACCAAGCACAACCTGCCCGAGCCGACCACCGGGATGAGCTGGGAGCAGCACATCGCCTGGGCCGAGCAGGTCACCGCCAAGACCAAGGTGCCCGGCACCCAGGACCCGAGCGCCGACTACAAGGCGCTCTGGGTCTGGCTGCGCCAACAGGGCAAGGACCTCTACAAGGGCAAGGAGTTGGGCTTCACCGCCGAGGACGTGACGAAGTGGTTCGACCTGTGGAAGGGCGCCCGGGACCGCAAGGCCACCCCGACCGCGGACGTCATCCACGAGGGCAACTCCAGCGACGTCACCAAGCAGCTGGTGGTCACCGGCAAGTCGGCGACCTCGTGGGTCTGGGCCAACCAGATGCCGGACCTGAAGAAGAACACCAAGGACGAGCTGGGCGTGATCGCCTACCCCGGTGACCCCAGCGCGCAGTGGGCCCGGGCCTCGATGTACTGGTCGGTGTTCAAGGGCAGCAAGAACAAGGACGTCGCGATCGACGTGATCAATTTCCTGAACAACGACCTGGAGGCGGTCAAGCTGCTCGGCACCGACCGCGGCCTGCCGTCCAACCTGGACCTGCGCCGGGTGGTCAGCGACGACACCACCGACCCGGCCATGAAGCAGTCCATCGCCGTCGAGGCGGAGCTGACCCAGAAGTTCGGCGAGTCGCCCCAGGTGCCGATCAAGGGGCACAGCAAGGTGAAGTCCGAGCTGATCAAGGCCGCCGAGAACGCGCAGTACGGCCGGGCCACCCCCGCCGAGGCCGCCGCCCAGTTCGTCGAGGCGTGCAAGTCCGCCATCGCCTGACGCCGTCAAGGTCTGTGTCGAAGAGAGGAGCTGTTCGTGGCGTTGACCACGGCGCCCGACCCGACCCGACGCGGCCCCGGAGCCGCCCGGACCCACGCCGACAGGCGTGGGCCCGGACGCCTCCGGCACAGCGAAGGTCTGGCGGGGTACGTCTTCCTGTCGCCGTGGCTCATCGGCCTGATGGGCGTCACGGCAATCCCCATGTTGCTGTCGCTCTACCTGAGCTTCACCAACTACGACATCCTCACCCCCTTCTCCGAGGTGGAGTGGGTGGGGCTGGCCAACTACGAACGGATGTTCACCGCCGACCCGTCGTACTGGCACGCGGTGCGGGTGACAGTGACCTTCGCGGTGATCGCCGTACCGCTGAAGCTGGCCGCGGCGCTCGGCGTGGCGCTGCTGCTCAACCGCGCCTGGCGCGGTGTCGGGCTGTTCCGCGGGCTGTTCTACCTGCCGTCCCTGCTCGGCGGCAGCGTCGCGCTGGCCATCGTCTGGGTCAACATGTTCAACCGCGACGGCGCGTTCAACTCGCTGCTGAGCCTCTTCGGCATCACCGGCAAACCGTGGGTCAACGACCCCGACTGGGCCCTCGAAACCCTCATGGTGCTGGCCATCTGGCAGTTCGGCGCGCCGATGGTGATCTTCCTGGCCGGGCTCAAGCAGGTGCCCACCGAGCTGTACGAGGCCGCGTCGGTCGACGGGGCCGGCCGGTTCCGCCAGTTCCGCAACGTCACCCTGCCGATGCTGTCCCCGGTCATCTTCTTCAACCTGGTGCTGGAGACCATCAACGGCTTCCAGGGCTTCACCGCCGCGTTCGTGCTCAGCAACGGCACCGGCGGCCCGGTCGACTCCACCCTGATGTACACGCTGAACCTCTACATCACCGGCTTCACCGAGCTCAACATGGGCTATGCCTCGGCGATGGCCTGGGTGTTCCTGCTCGCCATCGCGGTCATCACCGCGATCTTCTTCAGCACCGGACGGTTCTGGGTGCACTACTCCGACGGGGAGGACCGGTGATGGTGACGGTGACCCCGACAACCGACGCGCCGACCACAGCGCCGCCGAACCCGCGCCGACGACCCGGCGGGCGGCCCGTGTTGCGACTGCTGATCCTGGTGGCGATCGTCGCCGTGGTGCTCTACCCGCTGATCTGGATGGTGGGCACCTCGCTGAAGTCCCAGGAGGAGATCGTCAACAACGTCGGGCTGCTGCCGGAGCGGTTCAGCCCGGGCAACTACACCGCCGGGTGGTCCAACTTCGACGTCAGCTTCGGCCGGTTCTTCCTCAACAGCACGATGGTCAGCCTGCTCACCGTCGTCGGTAACGGGCTCTCCTGCCTGCTGGCCGCGTACGCCTTCGCCCGGTTGCGGTTCCGGCTGCGCGGCATGTGGTTCGCCGTCATGATCGGCACGCTGCTGCTGCCCCAGCACGTGCTGATCGTTCCGCAGTACATCCTGTTCCGCACACTCGGGCTGGTCGGCGGCGAATGGCCCTACCTGCCGCTGCTCATCCCGCAGTTCCTGGCCACCGAGGCGTTCTTCGTCTTCCTCATGGTCCAGTTCATGCGCGGCGTCCCGCGCGAGCTGGACGAGGCGGCCCGCATCGACGGCGCCGGCCCGTTCGGCATCTTCCGGCACATCATCCTGCCGCTGAGCCGTCCGGCGCTGGTCACCACGGCGATCTTCTCGTTCATCTGGACCTGGAACGACTTCTTCCGCCAGTTGGTCTTCCTGTCCCAACTGGAGGACTACACAGTCCCGGTCGCGCTGACCCTGTTCATCGACTCGACGAGCCAGAGCGCGGTCGGTCCGATGTTCGCCATGTCGGTGCTGTCGCTGCTGCCGGTCTTCCTGTTCTTCGTCGCGTTCCAGCGGATGCTCGTCGAGGGGATCAACACCAGTGGCATCAAGGGCTGAACCGCCATCAGGGGCCGAACCTCCGGACGCCGGCGGGCGGCGGGACTGGCGCGACGTCGCCCGCGACGCCGCCGACCTCGCGCTTCTCGGCATCCTGCTGACCCTCGCGGCGGTGCCCCTGCTCACCGCCGCCGCGGCGGCAGGCACGGCCAGCGCGGCGGTGCACGACTGGACGCGCACCGGCAGTTGGCCGTCGGCGCGCACGACGGTGCGCCGGTTCGGCCGCTCGGTGCTGCCCGGTGCGCCGGTCAGCCTGCTCGCGCTCGTCGCCGCCGCGCTGCTCGCCGCCGACCTGGCGGCGCTGGCCACCGGCCGGGTGCCGGGCGGCCCGGCGGCGCTGCTGGTGACGGCGCTGATCGCGGCCTCTCTGGCCGGGTATGCCGGGCTGGTCGTCGTCGAGGTGGGCGGCAACGGGGGCGGGCGGTGGCGGGCCTCGGCCCGGTCCGCCGCCCGCGCCTGCCTCGACGCGCCCACCCGCTGGGCCGCGCCGACCGGGGTCGTGGCGCTGGCCGGGCTGCTCGCCGTCCTGGTCACCCCGGTCGCGGTGCCGATCCTCGCCGGCTACACAGTGGCCGCCCTGCACGCCGTCACCGGCCGCCGGCCGGTCCCGGCCAGCGTCGTCGGCCACCGGGAGCTGCCGTGAGCGCGGAGCCGGTGCGGTTGACGGTCGGTGCCACGGAGGTGGCCGAGTACGTGCTCGACCCGGCGTTGGACGTGCGGCACGGGCCCCGACCGTACCTGCACCCGGTACGCACGCTCGGCGGAACGATCGTCACCGACGCGCTCCCCGCCGACCACGTGTGGCACCTCGGCGCGTCCCTCGCGGTGCAGGACGTCAACGGCAGCAACCTCTGGGGTGGGCGCACCTATGTTCGCGACGTCGGCTACACCTGGCGTGACGACCACGGCGTCATCGCGCACACAGGCGAGGTCGAGCGGTCCCCGGGCCGGTACGTGCACGACCTCCAGTGGCGCGACCGGGCCGGCGGGGTGCTGCTGACCGAGCGGAGGTGGCTCGCCGCGTCGGTGGTCGCGCCGGACGCCTGGCGGCTCGATGTGGAGTCCGTTCTCGTCGCCCCGGACGACCGGGAGATCCAGCTGGGTAGCCCGGCCACCAACGGCCGCCCGGGCGGGGCCGGTTACGGCGGGTTCTTCTGGCGGGCCGCCGCCGACGGCGAACCGGCGGTGTCCACCGCCGACACGGCCGGGGAGGAGACGGTCAACGGCAGTGCGGCGCCGTGGCTCGCGCTGACCGGCGTCCGGTCGGGTGGCGGGGCGTACACCCTGGTCTTTGCCGGTCTGGGCCGAGGCGACAGATGGTTCGTGCGGACCGGGATGTATCCGGGGGTCTGTGTGGCGTTCGCGTTCGACCGTCCGGCGGTGGTGCCGGCCGGTGGGAGCCGGCACGGCCGGTACCGGGTGTGGGTGGCCGACGGGACCCTCGACCGGGACCGGGTCCGGGCCCTGGTCGTGGCGGTGCCGTGAACCCCCGCGCGGGCCCGGCGGTCAGCCGGACCGGTCGGTCAGCTCACGGACGGCAAGCTGGTACTGGGCCTGGGTGTGGTACGGCCAGTGTCCCTCGATCGGCGGCGGCACGGTGTCCGTCGGGTCGATGGTCAGGCTGCGGGGATCACGCAGTCGAGTGTCGATGTCGACGCCGGGCGGCGCGCCGCCCGGGCCCGCCGGGAAGATCGGCCCGCCGATCGGGTCGGTGTCGCGCCACAGGTTGCGCCACCGCCACCCGATGCGCCCGCCCAGGTCGCGCAGCGTCCGTGGCCCGAGGTACGCCGGGTAGAGCCGCGCGTAGGTGCGTTGCAGCGGTGAGCCGTAGGTCAACAGCGAGACCCGCGCTAGCACGGACGGCGGTAGTTGCAGGATGGTGGCCGCGGCGAGCACCGAGCCGTGGCTGTGCCCGGAGATGACCACAGGTCCCCGCGCGGCGAAACCCGTGATCCGTCTCGCCAGCTCCGGCACGGCGCGGGCGGCGTAGCAGGGCGGCGCGAACGGGTGGACCGTGCGGGGCCAGAACGTGCCGAGGTCCCACAGCACCGCCACCACCCGGCGGGTCTGGGCCGACCGGTACGCGCGGAATCCGAGGATCAGGAGGCTGATCACCAGCAGGCTGATGACCCAGACCCCGGCGTCGGTGACGTAGGCGGTGAAAACTGCGGCCGCGCCACCGTGCCCGCCCAGGCGGTCCGCGAGCTGGGTGGGACCGATACCGATCAGGTCGAAGGCGACGGTGGCCAGCCCGAGCGACGCGATCAGCAGGAACGCGACCAGGACCGGGCCGAACTCCTCGGTGATCCGGGACCGGGCGATGGTCTCCCGGACCAGGCGCAGCCGGTGCGTGTCCTGCGCCGGCACGTCGGGGTAGTCCCGCTCGGTGATCCGCGCCGCCAGCCTCCGCCGCCGCCGTCGGCTCAGCAGGAGGGTGGCCGAGGTGACCGCCGCGCCGATCAGCAGCGCGGCGAGCCCGGCGAGCGCAGCCCACCAGTAGGCCACCGGCGGCTCCAGCGGGCCGACGACCGGCGGGTTGGGCCGGATCGGGTCGGGGATGTTGCCGTGGTCGAGGGCGTCCGCGACGCGGTAGACCAGGGTCGCGGTGAAGGCGGCGCCGACGCTCACCGCCGCCGCCGCCATGATCGGGGTGCCGAGCCCGCGCAGGACGGGGCGCTCGCCGTCGCGGGCGGCACGCTGCCGGGTGTACGTGACGACGGTGAGCACGACGAGCAGGACGCCCTGCGCGGCGACCACCCCGGCGGCGGCGCCCTCGTACCCGGGCAGCTTGCCCAACCCGACAGGTGCCGGGTCCGCGCGCGTGGCCGCGCCGAGGCAGCACACGGTCACCACCACGGTGGCCGCCCAGAGGGGGCGCAGGAGCCGTCGGGCCCTGGCCGGCACGGGCAGGGCGAGGAGGATCACCGCGACAATGAGCAGCCCGGCGGCGATCCCGAACAGCACGTCGTGACCGGGCGCGCCCGCGCCGCCCGGTGTGATGCCGGCGAGCAGGGCGACGTTCAGCGTCCCGATGCCGAGCACCACGTGGAGCTGTCGCAGCCAACCGGTGGTCTGCTCGTCCTGCCAGAAGTCGGCGTAGGCGAGGCTCTCGGCCCTCTCGATGGGCAGGGGTCGCGTCGACGAAGGGCCGAACCCCTCGAAGGCCCGCGCCGACCGGGTGCCGATGGCCCAGACGACCCGCAGCGCCAGCAGGGGAACGATCGACAGCAGCGCCAGTCGGGGCCCGGTCGGGAGGGCGTGCAGCCAGGCCAGGTAGGGGCGGCTGGCCCGGCACCCGGGGTACGGCACACACTGCCAGCCGACCAGGTCCAGCGTGACGCCCACCGCCGCCAGCACGAACGTGGCCGTGAGGGTGGCGGCGAGCAACCGGCACAGCACGCCGAGCAGCCCCCACCTGTCGTTCCCCGGGGGTCGGAGCCAGATCGCCAGGTTGCTCAGCATGAAGGGCAGCAGCAGCAACATCGAGGCCGTCCGGACCGCCGCGCCGGCGGTCAGCGAACCCCAGCGGTACGCCTCGACGGCGACTCCGTCGGTGGCCCCGCCGGCGGTGCCGCTCCCCGGCCGGGGCCGGAAGAAGCCCGCGTGCGTGTCGCCGGCGACCCGGACCACGATCGGGTGGTCGAGGATCCGTTCGGCGGTGACTCCGGAAATGCCGTGCACCCGCAGCTCCACGGCCTCGCGCTCCGGCGTCTCGTCCACGCCGTCAGGGTCACAGACAATCCATCCGCGCGCTGCCGATACCGCAAACGTCAACGGGCCGGAAGGGCGGCGGTCACCCGGATGGCCTTGACGATCGCCGGGATGGAGCCGATCAACAGCACCAGCCCCCAGATGATCGCGATGATCGCGAAGACCAGCGCCGCCACGTCGTCGACGATGCTGACCAGGATCACCGGCACCAGGTTGTGCAGGAACTCCAGCACGACAGTGCACAGCAGGGTGGTGAGGATCAGCAGGACGAGGCCCTTGTTCTGCAGGAAGCGCGGCTGGGCCAGCACCAGCATCGCGGCCCACACCAGCTTGAGCAGCAGCACCAGCCCGAGCAGCACCGCCGCCTCGCCGACCGGGAAGAACCCCCACAGCGCCAGGTACGCCAGGGTGCCGAACGGGACGGCCAGGAACAGCGACACCATGATGGACAGCTCCACGAACGCGACGACCAGCGCGACCAGCCCGACGATGATCAGGATGATCGAGAAGATCAGGCTGGCGACGCCCTGCACCCGGCCCTGGACGCGCTCGGGCAGCAGCAGGCCCAGGCAGAACAGCCCGGTGCTCCAGGCCGCCACCGCGTCGATCAACGCCAGGTAGCCGGTGCCCCGGCCGGACGGTTCGCTGACCCCGGACACGTCGTCGATCTCCACGTCCAACGCGCCGGCGCTGTCCGCGAGGGCCGCACCGGCGTCGGCGCCGCCGAGCAGCAGCCCGGCACCCAGCTCCACCCCGATCGCCAGGACGATGGCGAGCATGGCCAGCAGCAGGAACGGCTTGCGCAGGTCACCCACGGCGGCACCTTCCTCTCGATCCAGATCGGGTCAGGACGTGGCCACGACGACCGTGCAGGCGCCCAGGCCGGGGCAGACCAGGCCCACCTCGGTGGCCTGATCGACGGCGATCTTCGCCACCGCGCCGGTGCCGTCCGCCGCCGGCTCGACCTCGTCGCGGATGGTGAGGTCGGCGTCGCCGGGCGCCGGGGCGACGACAGTGAACCGCGCCGCGCTGCGCAGCACCAGGGTGCGCAGCCCGCCGGGGTCCGCGACCCGCACCGCGCAGCTGCCGGTGAACTCCAGCCGGCCCGCCTCGTCGGCGCAGTCGGCGCTGACCGTGGTCGGATCAACAGCGGAACGCTCGCCGCCCAGCGCGCCCAACCGGTCGACCAGCCCGTGCCGGCCCCCCGGATCACCCCGGTCGTCGCGGCCCGCGCCGACCGCTACCACGAACAGCGCCACCAGCAGGACGGCGAAGAGCCCCAGCAGAGCCTTCTGCCGACCACTCATCGCGCCACGGCCTGCGCCACGATCTCGGTGAACCGGATCTCGTCGACGCCCGCGAAGTAGCGGTTCGTGCCCTGCGTCTTGCCGACCACCAGCAGCGTGACCTGGTGCGGGCCCCCGGCGAGCTGGACCGTGCCGACGTCCAGGAACTCCGTCTTCCGCACGGTCGGCGTGAAGCCGAGGAACGTGCCGCCGACCTGGTTGCCGTCGACGGCGAAGACGGTGTTGGCGTAGTCGAAGGAGGTGGTGCGTACCGCGGCGAAACGCCAGATGCCGTCGGCCGGGATCTGCACCGTCACGCTGACCTTGTCGCCGATGGCCAACCCTTGGAAGAACAACTGCTTGTCGCCGGACCAGGTCACCCCACAGCAGTTGGGTTGTGCCTCCACCTTCGCCCCGCTCTTCTTCGGAGACTCCACCACCGCGCCCGGCACCAGGCTCTCCGCCTCGACGGTGACCACCCTCGGCTCGCCGGGGGCCGGCTCGCCGTCGCGGGTCAGCAACACCACGCCCACGGCGACCACCACCAGCACCAACGCCGCCGCGGCGGCGATCCACAACCACGGGGTACGCCGTGGCGGCGCGACCGCCCGTACCTCGTACGTGACCCGGCCGCTGGAGCGGGAACTCTCCTCCGGAGCGGTGTTCGCCGAGTACGCGAACCCGGTCATGTCGTAGCGCCGGGGCGGGGTGCCGGCCGGCACGGCGAGCTTGACCAGGAACGACACCGAACCCTGGCCGGGTACCACCCGTTGGGGCTCGGCGACGGTGAACCACGCCCGCTGGGAGCCGTCACCGGGCGCCACGTCGAACACCACGGTGTCCGGCGCGTTGCCCGGGTTGGAGACGGTGAAGGTCAGCTCGCCGCTGTTGCGCGGGTCGACTGTGAACTGCTCGGCGGCGGCGACGACCGCCCACTCGGTGGTCATGACGACTCCTCTTCCAGGACGATCTCGACGGTGGCCGAGGCGGGTTTCTCCGCCTCGACGATGCGGGTGATCACGGCGAGCTGGCCGGCGGCGGCGACCGGCACCCGCACCACGACGTGGAAGGGCCGCTCGGGGGGTTCGTCGATGGCGAAGCCCGACGTCCCGGTGGCCAGCTCCAGGGCCCGACGAATCCCGTACGGGGTGCCGCGCCAACGGGCCAGCAGGGCAGCGTTGGCCACCAGGTCGCGCAGCCGACCCACCGGCAGCGGCAGCGGGGTGTCCGGCCGGGGGGAGGCGACCACGTGGTCCATCGCCACCCAGCGGGTCAACCGCACGACCAGCCCGTCCGGCGCCCGGTACGGGTCGAACAGCGCGTCCACCTCGGCGAGGACCGCCTCGTCCGGGGCGTGCAGCCCCTCCATCACGTCCAGCAGCGCCCAGAGCACGCTGCCCGGCACGCAGGCCCGCTGGTAGGCGGCGGGCAGCAGCCGTTCAATCGCCGAGCGTCGCATCCTGGCGCACCACCTCGATGTCGTGCTCGCCGGAGCAGAGCAGCCAGGTATCCGGGACGGTCACCACGTCGGCGGTGGCCTGGTTGGCGCTGGGCGTCCACGTGACGGCGTCGGCGCTGCGGTGCACGCCGCGCTCACCGCTGGCCAGGATCAGCCGCTCCGCCGCGACGGTGCCGCCGGTTGTCGCGCCGCCGGTTGCCGCGCCGCCGGCTGTCGGGCCGCTCACCGCTATGGCGTCGACCGGCACGAACCGGGTCCGGTCCCGCAACGGCAACCCGCAGTTGACCGACACCGCCTGCCACTGCGGCTGGGCGGCCAGGGCGTCCAGCCGCAGCACCCCGCCGCTCTGCGTGGCCGCCACCGCCTGCTGGCCGGCGAACGCGAGGTCCCGGCAGGTGCCGCCCAGCCACCCGGCCTGCATCGACTGCCACTTCACGTCGGACTCGAACAGCCGGGTGCGGTGGCAGCCCTGGCCGGGCTTCTTCGGGTCCGGCTCGCCCGCGCCACTCCACAGCAGGGTGGCCGGACCGTCGTACTGCACGGCGAGGACCCGGTTGTCCACGTTGGCCAGTCCGACGTGGGTGAAGCTGCCGGGCCGGCCGCCACCTGTCGACAGGTACACCCCGAAGCTGGCCTGCGCGGCCACCGCGACGCCCGGTGCGCCCCGCTCGGAGACGAACGTGCGGACCGCGTAGAAGCCCCGGTCGGCGTCGGACGGATCGACCAGGATCTGCAACGGCACCGCCCCGGGCAGCAGCGACACCTCGTACAGGCCGGTGTCGGTGGCCACCAGCAGCGCGCCCGCGCCGTCGCGGTCCAACCAGGCCACGTCGGAGATCCGCGAGTCCAGGTCGGTGAGCAACGACCACGTCTCACCCAGGTCGGTGCTCAGGTGGACCCGGGAGCCACCCGATTCGCGAAGCGTCACCACGGCCACCGAGCCGGGACGCGCGACGATGCCCGGCCGTACCGGCGCGGGGGCGGGCGCCACCCGCAGCACCGTCTCGTCGTCGAAGCGACCGGCCGGTTCCCACCCCGCGCCGCCGTTGCTGGAGCGGAACAGCACCGGGCCGCGCCCGGCGTACCAGGTACGCGGCTGGTACTGGTCCACGGCGAGGGCGCGGACGCCGGCGTCGGGTGCCTCGTCGACCACGAAACGCACCGACTCGACGTAGCGCACCCCCGGCTCGGCGTGCTCCAGCAGCCGGTACACGTTAGACGCCCGCAGTGGCTCGCCGAACGGCCAGCCGGTCGGATTGAGCGCGGTGGGCAGCGGGCTCAACGTCTGGTGCAGCCGGTCGTGGATGCGGCGACGGACCGCGTCCACGTCCTCCTCGCGGCGGACCACCACGCGCGCGCGTACCGACACCGCCTTGAAGCGCGCCCAGGTGGCCCGGGAGCGGATGCCGAGCATCCGGCGTTCCTCCAGGTCCGCCTCGACCCGGTGGCGCGCCTCGGGCACCTCGTGCTCGCGCAGCACCGCCACCGGCAGCCGACCCCCCGGACGGGCCGCCTCCGGCACGTACGGCACCAGCACCACCTCGACCTCGCCGGGCCGGGCGAAGCTGTACACCGCCGCGCGGGTGAACGCCCGCGCCCGCGCCACCGCGCCGGAGCTGGTGGCGAGGACCTCGAAGTCGCGGGCGGTGACCGCTCGTTGCTGGGCGAAGAACTCGTACGGGCCGCGCAGCAGCACCGACTCCAGCGCCTCCATCTCGCGGCCGCCGGCCGCCGGGGCGGGGTTGTCGACGCGTACCCCGGGCAGTGGGTCGCGAAGGCTGGTCAGCGTGCCCGCCGCCACGTTGCCGGTGGGCCCGCCACCGGCGCGGTACCAGAGCCGGATCTGCCGCCCGGCCGGCGGCACCGCCGCGATGGTCGCGAGCGGCGCTACCGCGGTGGTCACCGGCGGCACGGTGCCCGCCGGTGTGGCCGGGTCGGCCGCGACCTCAGCGGACGGGGTCGCCCCGGCGGGGGGTCGCAGGTCGAGGGCGGGGGCGAAGGTGACAGTGCCGGAGCAGCGGTCGACCAGGTACGCCTTGGCCTGCGGGCCGAGCCCGGCGAAGCTGTCCACCGGCTGCCAGATCTCGAACGTGCGACCGTCGTGCTCGCGGGCCGCCGCGCCCAGCTCGACAGTGCCGGCCGGCACCTCCACCCCGAGCAGCAGGTCCAGCGCCTCGGCGGTGTGTGTCAGCGGCGCGTGCGCCGCGCGCAGCACCTGCCCCGGCTGGCCGGTGCCCACGCCGAGCAGCTCCGCCTCCACCGGTTCGCAGTGGTGCATCCGTACCGTCACCGACGTCTCGTCGGCGGGCAGCAGCGTCGGCTCGGTGGTGACGAACACGACCGGCCGGGGGTCCGCGCCCCGGGCCGCCGCGACCCGCAGCCCGGCCGGGATCCGGACCGCGGCGCGGTCGGTGCCGGTACGGGTGAACCGGACGTCCGCCCAGGCCGCGGTCGGGGCGTGCCGGGTGACCCCGAGCAGGTTCAGGAACGAGACGTACGCCTTCTCCGGCAACTGGTTCAACCGGTAGATCATCACCTCGGTGAGGTGCGCGAACGTCTCCACCAAAGCCATGCCGGGGTCGTGCGCCGACAGGTCGGTCCACGCCGGACAGGACTGCCGGATCCGTTCCCGGGCCTCGGTGACCAGGTCGAGGAAGCCGCGATCGTCCAGGTGCGGCACGGGCAGCGTCATGAGGGGCCTCCCTGGGCGGGCTCGTCGGCCGGGAGCAGGTCCACGGAGAAGACCAGTTGCCCGGGTGTCAGGCTGGCCCGCACCCGGTAGTCCAACCGGATCACCAACCGCCACGCGTCGTCCGGGTCCGGCCCGGCGTCCACGTCGATCACCTCGACCCGGGGCTCCCACCGGGCGATGGCCTGCCGGACGTAGTGGATGGCCAGACCGGCAGTGGTGTCGTCGTTGGGCGCGAAGACCAACCGGTGCAGCCGGGAGCCGTACCCGGGTCGCATCAACCGCTCGCCCGGCGTGGTCGACAGGAGCAGGAACAGCGCCTGCCGTACGCTCTCGTCGCCCTCGGTCATCGCCAGGCCGCCGGCCGCGGTGAGCGCCAACCCGCCGGTACGGCCGGCGTCGAAGCCGGCGCCGACGAAGCGGAAGGCCCTCATCGGTCCGCCCCCAGGAACCCCTGAGCGGGGTCGCGAACCGTGTGCTTGACCAGCCCCGGCGGTGTGCCGTTGGTGAACCCCTCCAGGTGCGACAGCACCAC
This sequence comes from Micromonospora sp. D93, assembly GCF_018070365.1. Taxonomy (NCBI): domain Bacteria; kingdom Bacillati; phylum Actinomycetota; class Actinomycetes; order Micromonosporales; family Micromonosporaceae; genus Micromonospora; species Micromonospora sp. D93. The sequence continues at coordinate 25,502 of NZ_JAGPXW010000021.1, forward strand.
CCGGTGCCCGTCGACGCGTACCCAGTCGCTGTAACCGACCCGGACGGTCAGCGTCTTTCTACACGGCTTGATGGTCGGGCCGTAGTTCGGGCAAGCGATGATCGTGCGTCCCTCCGGGTCGTCGTCGACGAGCACGGGCACGCCGGTGACGGTCACCCACTGCCGCGAGGGTCGGTTCTCGACCCGGCCGTCGTGATCGCAGGTGATCACGGAGTCACTGTGGATCCAGCGCATCAGCCGCCTCCTTGGTGGTGGGCGCGGGCGAGCGAACGGGCCTGCTCCGCCGCGGTGGTCGGGTCCTCGGTCGAGTCGGCGTGCAGGAAGTCCACGCTGCGGGCGCGTACCACCATGGCCCGGCCGGGTGCGGAGATCACCAGGTCGGACGCCGCGTGCAGGGTGGCCAGGTCGGGGGTCAACTCCAGGAAGCTGCCGCCGTCGGTGGCCAGCCGCAGGCTGCGCCGCACGTCGTCGACGACTATCGACTGCCCGCCGGCGGTGCGCATCGTCCAGCGGCGGGCCTTTCCGTCGTCGATGCCCGCGTCGTACGGCTCGACGGCGCCGAACAGCGAACCGAGCACGATGCCCGAGGCCGGCTCGCCGCCGGGCAGCACCACCAGCACTGTGTCGTCCGGATCGGGGAGCGCCACCAGACCCTTGCCCGGCCCGGCACCGGGACAGAGCACGGCGAGCCAGCCGGCGTCCAGGTCCCCGTACGCCGGCAGGGTCAACCGGACCCGGCCCAGCCCGTCCGGGTCGGCGACGTCGGTGACGGTGCCGAGGGTGACCACCGCGCCGCCGGTCGGGGTCGCCGGGGTGACCGGCGGCACCGTGGAGAAGCGGGTCAGGTGCCCGTTGCCGTCAACTGTGTGCACCACCTCGGTCAGCACGTACGTCCCGGCGACCGGGTCGGGCACACCGCCGACGTCGACGCGGCGGCCCGGCCGCAGCGCCGGATCGCCCTCGGCCACCCCCTCGGCCGTGACCAACGTCGCCGCGCGGGTGTCCAGACGGGCCTGGGCCAGCGCCGCCAACTCGTCGTCGCTGCGGCCGGGCTGGTCCACGGCGGTGCGAACGCCGTCGGCGCCCACGTCGGCCGGGTCCGGGCGGTCGTCGGCGGGCCGGCCGCAACGCGCCTCGTCGACCTGCTGGCTGATCACCTCGGCCCGCTGCGGGTGCCAGCCCAGCGCCGCGCTGGCACCACTGGCCTGGTCGGTGTTGGTGGACAGCCGCAGGGTGTGCACCCCCGCGCCGAGCGTCAACGCGATCGGCTCCCCGTAACCGGCGAGCGTGACAAGCCGGACGCCGTCACCGTCGGCGGCCAGGTGCAGCCCGGCCCGGCCGGCCACCTCACGCAGCAACTCCAGGTCACTGTGCCGGTGCTGGAGCAGCCGCTCCAACCGGGGGCCGTCGACCTCGGCCGTCACCGCCAACCCCACCGCTCCGCACAGCTCCCGGGCCAGCTCGACGGCTGTCACCGAGGTGAAGACCCGCAACCCCTGGCGCTTACGCAACCGGTGCAGCGGGTCGTACGCCCGCAACCGCAGGACCGCGGCCCCGTCGGCGGCGTACTCCACCTCCACACAGGTGACCTCACCGGTGAACAGGGCGTCCGCGTGGTCGGTGAGCCGGACGTCGAGCGCCGTGCCGGGGCGTACCGCAGGGTCGAACGCGCCGGTCCCGGCGGTGGTGGCGAGCACCAGCTCGGCCTGGGTGGGCTGGTCGAGGCGAGCCGCCACCCGCAGCGAGCGGACCCGTTGACGGGCCGCGCCGACCAACTCGGCGCCGTCGAGCAGGACGAGCAACGCCCGGGGCGCGATGCTGGTCACGGCGTGCCCCCGGGGTTGCCGGACCCGCCCGGACCCGCGCCGGTCGTGCCGGTGGCCGCGTTCCACGGCGCTCCGGCGATCGAGCCTCCCACGTACGACGCTCCCGCGCCCACCGCGCCACCCACCGCCCGAGCCAGCCCGGTCACCGCACCGCCGACGGTCGACCCGACTCCGGTGCCGACGGTCGGTGGGACGGCCAGGGTGGTGCCGGCCGGCACGGCGAGGGGATCGGTGATCCGGTTGTGTTCGGCCAGCAGCCGCCAGCGCAGCGGCGAGCCCAGCGCGTCGTTGGCCAGCAGGTCGAAACGCACACCGGAGCGACCCGGCTCGGCAGCGCCGTCACCGGCGGCGATCACCGCGCTGCCCGGCGCGGCCGTCGGGGTGCTCGCGGCGGCCAACTCCTCGGCGAAGCCGGCCTCGGCCTGATCGGCCGTCTCGGCGGCGCGGACCAGTTTCAGCCGCAGCCAGGACCGTCGCGGCGACCCGGTGCCGGTGAACGCGTCGAAGCGCTCCGCCACCGCGATGATCACACCGGGCACGTTCCAGGTCTTGCCCCAGACCAACCGGACCAACGGTGGTCGCAGCCAACCATGCTCGGCGGTGGAGTTCTCCGCCAGCATCCACAGCGGACGGGTGAGCACCCGGACGTCGGCCGGACGGAGCTGCGCCTCCACGAAGTCGACGTCGAAGAGCAGGTCCAACACCAATTCGGTACGGCCACCACCGGTGAAGACCAGCGGGTCGTCGGCCAGACCGGACCCGGTGAGCTGCCCGCCGCCGGCACCCCGTTGACGTACGCCGGCGAGCCGCGTCACCTGCACGGTCTCCGGGTTGAGCAGGCAGTCCACCCGCTCGCCGGAGGAGTCGATGAGGAAGGCGACACGTTCCATCAGTCGCCCGCCTGTTCCCGATCGAGCCGGTTCAGCTCGGCGGTGTCCAGCGCCGCGGCGGCGACCGACCACAGGGCCGTGTCGTCGGGCAGCGCCGGCCACGGGTCCAGCGCCGTCGTGTCGGCCCGGAACACCATGCTCTCCGGCCCTCGCCCGACGCCCGGATCGCGCTGCTCCGAGCCGATCCCGGCGACACCTCCGGCCCTCGCGGCCTGACCGTTCCGGTTTCCGGTGCCCTGTCCACCTCGCTCGCCAACCCGCTGCCCCGACCGTGACCGATCGTCCGGAAGGGCCGGCCACAGGCCCCCGCCGGTCACCGCCACGCCGCCGGCCGCCGTCATTCCGCCCTCGGTCGACCCCCAGCCCGTGTCGGCCTCGCCGACAGCTGACCGCCCGTGCCGAGCCGCTCCCCGGTTCGGACTCGCCCCGGCGACGCCGGCGGAGTCAGTCGTGGACCTTGGAAGGTGAGCGCCCCTGGAGGGGCCGAAATCTTCCAAGATTTCGGCAGGGGCGGTATGGGCGGTGGGGGTCGGAGGGCTCGCCGGGGAGGTTGGCTCCCCGATTCGGGGTAGCCCTCTCGTGTCAGCGGCCGTGACGTCGTCCCGCGCCGCTCCTGTCGTCGCGACCCGTCGGGCTGGCGCGCGCAGACGCCAACCGTCCAGCAGCCGGCCCGACGGATGTCGGTCCGCGTCCGCTGCGAGGGGCGCCTCGGCGGTCATCGCGACGTCGGAGGCGTCGCTGCTGCCCGGTGGGCTGGTACCGCTGTTCCCTGGGCTGTCGGACCGGTCGACTGCGCTCGGTGCGTGCTCCGACCTCCCGGTTCGATCCGTCGAGTGCAACCCGTCGGGCCGTCGGCCCTCGCTCACCACCTCTGACCCGTTGACGCCGTACGCCTCGCCCACCGTTACATCGTTACCCGCCGTGCCAGGCGCGGCGGACGCCGGGCGGCCACGCCCGTTGGAGTGCGCGGCCAGGTCAGCGCCGCTCGTGCTGGTAGCGCGGCCGGGCCCACTTCCCGTGCCGGGGGCACGACGACCCAGGGTGCCGGAGGCACGACGACGCACCGTGTCGGCGGGGTGCCCGGCGCCCTCCCCGACGGGCCGAGTTGGTCTCGTCACCGCGGTCCACCGGTCCGGCCGGTCCTGATCGATCCGATCGCCAAGGCTGGACCCACCGGCGCGCCCCTCCGCAGGCTCGGCGGCGGGTGGATCGAGATCCAGGTCGTGCAGCAGGCCGGGCGCGTGGGCGGCGACCAGGTCCAGCCAGTGCTGCGGAGGCTCCCCGAAACGACGCGGCGTCGGCACGGGGGTCTCCGACGGCGGCGGAGGGTGTCCGGCGGGCTCGACCCGACCGGCGAGGCGCTGCACCGCCCCGGCCGCCGAACGCAGCCGGCCGGCCAGCCAGCTACGCGGGCGTCGGCGCGGTGGCACCGCCGGTCTCCAGCTCCAGGCCCTCGTAGCGCAGGGTCAGCGAGGCGATGGCGATCTCGTGGCTGAGCGTGTTGAGGTGCATCCCGCGCCACCGGGTGGGCCAGCAGTCGATCAGGTTCCAGCGCAGCACCTCGGCGGTCCCGACCGAGTCCAGCAGCACCACGGAGACGTTGCGGCGGTTGAGGGTGCCCTGGGCGGTGGCGTTCACCCAGTCCCACAGCTCGCGGGAGGCGGTGATGCCGAAGTGCAGCGTCACCGGCTCGTACTCGGCCTGACCGGGCACCATCCGCATCCGACCCAGGCCGTGCTCCCGGTACGGCTGCCCGGGGATGTTCACCTCCAACCCGGTCATCTCGGTGAAGTGGCCGTTGGTGACGCCGTTGATGAGCAGCCGGAAGTTGTACGCCCGGTACGGGTCGACCGGGGCCCCGGGTTGCGGGGTGGCGGTGGTGGGCATGTCAGCCTCCGATCGTCTCGGTCTCGGTGCCGCCGGCCCACTGGCTCAGCTTGAACACCACGAATTCGGCGGGCTTGACCACCGCGATGCCGATGTGGGCGATCACCATGCCCGCGTCGCGCACGTCCGGCGGGTTGGTCTCCTCGTCGCACTTGACGAAGAACGCCTCCTCGGGGCTGCGCCCCAACAGCGCGCCGTCGCGCCACACCCGGGTGAGGAACGCCCCGATGTCGCGCCGGATCGAACGCCAGAGGGTGAAGTCGTTGGGCTCGAACACCATCCACCGGGTGCCGTTCGCGATGGCCTGCTCGATGGCGATGCTGAGACGTCGGACGTTGAGGTAGCGCCACTCGCTGGCCTCGGCGGCGAGCGTACGGGCGCCCCAGACGCGGATGCCCTCGCCGGCGAAGTAGCGGATCACGTTGACGCCCTTGGGATTGAGCACGTCGTGTTCCGGTCGGGTGACCAGGTAGCCCAGGTCGACGGCGCCGCGCACCGGTTCGTTGGCCGGGGCCTTGTGCACCCCGCGCAGGGCGTCGGTGCGGGCCCAGATGCCGGCCAGGTGCCCGCTCGGCGGGGTGAGTTCCAACTCGCCGCTGATCGGGTCGCGTACCCGCAGCCACGGGTAGTAGAACGCGCCGAACTCGGACTGTCGCGGCCGGTAGGCAGCCCCCTCGTGGCCGCCGGAGCCGCCCGGCTGGGCCGGGCCGCCGCCGGGACCACCGGCCGCGCCGCCGCCCGTACCCTCGGCGGGCTTGGGGGGTTTGCCGGAGGACGGCGTGGCGACCCGGGTCAACGCGGAGATGTCGTCGATGTCCGGTGCCGGGTCGCAGATCGCCACCATGGTGCGGGTGCGCTCGGCCATGCTGAGCAGCGCCTCGTGCGACACCACGTCGTGGAAGCCGGGCGCGGCGATGATGGAGATCTCGTCGACGGCCTCCAGCAGTTGCAGACCGCCGCGCCGCTGCCCGGTGCCGGTGATCGCGCCACCCTCGCCGACGTTGACCACCCAGCAGCGGGCGCCCCCGTTGTCCAGGAATCCGAAGACCGCGCGGGCCAGCGGGGTGCTCTCCACCCGCTCCCCACCGGCGAAGAGCCGCAGGAACTCCGTCCAGTTGTTGACCGGCACCGCCTTGCCCAGGTGGGCGGAGCGGTCCGGGGCGACGCCGACGAAGGCGGCGATGCTGGTGCTCGCCGGCCCGATCGGTCGGGCGCCGCTGGGGACCTCCTCGACATAGATGCCGGGGGAGAAGTAACTGGGCATCGGTCCTCCTGTGCCTGTGGGTGTCAGTGGGTCGGTGGCGCGCAGACGATGACGATGTCGTCCTCGGCCGGGTCGACGTCGGCGGTGAGGACGAGCCCGCGGCCGGTCAGCCGCAGCCGGACCGGGCTCGGGTGCTCGGGGTCGTGCGGGACGCCGACGATCAGGAATCGGCCCTCGGGGTCGGTGCGGGTGGCGGACCCGGTGGCGGGAAGCTCGACCCGCATCGCGGCCAGTGGCTGGTCCTGGGGGCCGACCACCCGCCCACTGAGGCTGCGCACGTCGAGTTGCCGCAGCCGCAGTGGTTGCAGCACCGGCGGCGCGGCCGGAGTCGGGTGGTCCACCTGCGCCGCCACGTCGATCAGCAGCGCCGGTCGGGGCGCCGTGCCGAAAGCCGTCCACAGTGGCGGATCGCCGGCTTCCAGCAGGACCGGGTAACTGCCGTCGCTGGTCGCGGCGGTCAACACCCGGTCCAGCCGGGGCAACCCGGCCGGCCCGGTCACACAGAGCAGGTGGCGGACCGTGAACCGGTACGGTTCACGGACCGCGCCGCTGGAGCGGGTCTGCCGGGCCGAGCGCAGCTCCATCGGCCAGAGGGTGAGCCCGTCGGCGTCGTCGCACGCACGGGGCGGGCCGACCGGGACGGGTTCCCCCGCCGCGCCGGTCACCCAGGCGACCAACTCGGCGGTGGCGGTCTCGATCGGTCCGCGCCCGTGGGTGCTCATCGCGGTGGCGTCCCCTGGATCCGGTACGCGATGGCCTCGTTCCACACGTGCGGGTAGACGCCGATCTCGAAGTACCGGGTGAAACGGTTGATCGGCGCGTTGGTGTGGTCGTGGTAGAGCAGCCACACCGGCGCGATGGTGAACAGGACGTAGTTGGCCAGAACCAACGGGATGTAGAGCGGCCCGAGCAGGCGACCCTGGAAGATGTGCACGTCCTCGTGCCGCTGGATGCCCGAGCTGGAACCGGCGCAGACGGTGCCGATGGTGGTGGCGTACCGGGTCGAAACCCCCTCCACCACGCTGACCCGACCGCTGCCCAGTGAGGTGGGCCGGTCCAGCGAGTGCCCGAAGATCAGGTGCACGGTGAGGTAGATGGCGCCGACGACAGTGTTGAGCAGACTCCAGGTGTGGTCGACGACGAAGAGGAAGATGCCGCGGGCGTCCGAGGCGTACACCCCGGCGGAGGCCACCGACCAGCCGAAGACCGCGCCGATCACCAGGCCCACGACGGCGCCGATCAGCAGCCCGATCGGGCCACCGGTGAGGAAACCGAGCAGGGCGCCGAAGCCGACCTGGATGGCTGCGCTGAGAATTCCGAAGACCATGACGACACCCCTCAGACCCAGGAACGGAAGACTCGGGGCTCACGACCGCTCGCGACCTGGGTCGGCGTCGCCTGTCGGTTGCCGGGCGGGAACTGGTTGACGCCGAGCGCGGCGGAGAAGATGACAAGCGCGTTGAAGAACGCGATGAACCACTTCTCGCCGCCGGCGTCGTCGGCGAACGCCGCTGTCACGTAGGACAGCAGCAGCGCGATGGCGATGGCGATCCACTTGCGGAGCTTGTCGCCGCTCGGGCCGATCAGCCCGCCGATGACGTTGGTGGCCAGCAGGGTGGCGGCGCTCGCGCCGGCGATGGTCCCCAGGGCTGCCCAGGTGAAGAGATCGTTCATGACGATCCCCCTTTTCTGCGATGGTGCGACCGGGATGTGGTGGTGGTGAGGTCCGGTGCCCCCTCGGGGAGCACCGGGGCCGGTCGCCGTCGTGTCCGGGGCGGCCGGGGCCGGGCGTGGCCGGCTGAGCCGGCCACCAGATGGATCAGCCGGGCCCCGGGGCACCGGCGGGCGGGCCCGGCGGCGGGGTCGGACCGGGCGCAGCCGGCGCCGCGGGGTGACGGCGACGCACCAGGAGTACGCCCACCGCGGCGAGCAGCAGCAGAAGGAGGACACCGCCGACGGCCAGCAACCAGGGGAACCCGCCGTCGTCCTCCTCGCCGGCGGCAACCGGCGAGGTGGACGGTCGGGGCGGCGCCTCGGCCACGGCCCGCAGCTCGGTCGGCTTCTCCTGGTTGGGATCGACCTTCCAACTGACCGAACGGCCGTTGACGGTGCCATTGCTGTCGATCACCCGGCCGGGAAATGTCACCGAGATCTCGAACGACATGAGCTTGAGGAACGCCTGTTGATTTTGCGGATTCTGCTCCGCAACCTTTCCGCCATATTTCTTGGGATCGAGCGGCAGCGTGAAGCGGTACAGGTCGCCGTCCCGAACCAGTTTCACGCTCTCGGTGTCGAAACCGGCCAGCGGCGCCTTGCGGTAACTGATCTGCGAGCCGTAGAAAGTGTCGTCCTGGTAAAGGGTTTCCTCGCCGGCCGGCAGGGCGGGGATGTTCTGCCGCAACTCCGCGAAGGCGACCGGGAGGTTCTTGTTACGCGCGCTGAGCACCGACTTCTGGGCCGTCAGCAGGAGCTGCCCGTCGACCGTGTCGTCGGCGTTGATGGTCAACCCCATGTTGAGTTGCATGCAGCCGCTCAACGCGGCGAGGAGAAGGAGACACACCGCGACGCGGAGTGCCCTACCGCGGTTGACTCTCCTGTTCATGGGCTCAGTGTGTGTGATCGCTTTCATTATCAGCAGTCAGCGATCAGTCACAATGAAGTCGCCGATTGTACCGACGCACTGTCGCCTTTGATTAGCTCCGACGACGACCCGAATGACTATTCTGGAGCTTTGGGGCGGCCGCTGTTGCCACTGCTGGCCAGCGACGCTCTCAGCCCGCCGGCGGTCGCCAGTCCGCGTAGCGGGCCATGCTGCGCAGGGCGACCCGGCCCGGGATGAGCCGCAACGCGATGTTCCGCATCGCGAAGGCAATCGGGTTGTGCAGTTGCTGTCCGAGCCGACCGGCGACGTAGGAGGCACGGGCAACGGACTGACTGCGTGGTCGACGCTGCTCGTCGTACGCGGCCAGGGCGGCGGGCACTCTCTCGGCGCCGCCGGCGCAGACCGCGCCGAGCACCACCGCGTCCTCGATCGCCTGCCCGGCACCCTGCCCGAGGTTGGGCGTCATCGGGTGGGCGGCGTCGCCGAGCAGCGCCACCCGCCCCCGCACGTACGAGGGCAGCGGCGCAGCCAGGTAGTGGATGTCGTTACGCAGGACGGCTTCGGGTGGGGTCGCCGCGAGAAGCGCCGGGATGGGGTCGTGCCAGTGGCCGAAGTGCTCCCGCACGGCCGCCAGTTCGTCGGGGGCGTGGCCGCCGGGCGGGGCATTTACCGCGCCGTACCAGTAGAGCTGACCGTCACCGATCGGCACCATGCCGAACTCGGCTCCCGGGCCCCAGGTGATGGCGGCCGGGATCGGGTCCGGAAACGCGATGGCCGCCCGCCACGTCGTCGATCCGGCGTACACCGGGCCGGGGTGTTGCGGCCAGAGCTGGGCGCGGACCTGGCTGCGTAGGCCGTCGGCGCCGACCACCAGATCGGCGGTGAGGGTGTGCGGGCCGTCGGGCCCCTGGTAGCGCACCTCAGCGTGGTCCGGGCCGGACTCGACGTGCTCCACCGTGGCGTTGGTGTGCAGGGACGACGCGGGCAGGGCCTCGCGCAGGGTGCGGTGCAGCGTGGCCCGGTGTACGCCGAGCGCCGTGGTGCCCAGCTGCCGGATCATCTCGGAGGCGTCCACCCGGGACAGCCACCGCCCGTGCCGGTTGCGCATTCCACCGGGTGCCTCGCCGTGTCCACCCCTCCGCAGGGCCGGGCCGAGGCCGAGGGCGTCCAACGCGCGCACCGCGTTGGCCATCAGGCTCAGACCGGCGCCGACCTCGCGCAGCTCGGGGGCGCGCTCCAGCACGGTGACCCGCCATCCGTGCCGGTGCAGGGCGAGCGCCGCGCTCAACCCGCCGATGCCGCCGCCCACCACCACCGCGTGTGAGTCGTCCACGTCGATCCTCCTTCTACATCTGTAGAAGGAGGATACTACCTGCGGACCTACTGAAGGAGAACTGCCATGACGGCGCGGGCGAACCGGATCGCGACGCTGACCGACGCTGCCATCGAACTGATCGCCGACGGTGGCATGCGTGCCCTGACCCACCGGGCGGTCGACAGTCGCGCCGAAATGCCGCCGGGCACCACCTCCGCGTACCTGCGGACCCGTCAGGCGCTGATCGAGGCGGTGGTGGGACGACTCGCCGACCGGGACCGGGCCGACCTGGCCGCGTACGACCTACCGACCGGCCCGCCACCCCCGACGCCCGCTCCCCGGCTGGACGGCGACGACCTCGACGCGCTCGCCGCCGGCGTCGCCGAGGTGCTCGACCGCTGGTTGAGCACCGGACGCAGCCGGAGCCTCGCCCGCTACGCCTGCCTGCTGGAGGGAGTGCACCGGCCCGAACTGCGCGGCATCCTGCAACACGGCACCGGTCTGCGGGCACAGGCCCGGGACCTCCTGACCCGGGCCGGGGCGACCGACCCCGATCGGCAGGGAGACCAGTTCGTCGCGTTCGTGGACGGGCTGCTCTTCGACCGGCTGGCCGGCGCCGGCGCGCTCAGCGCCCCGCAGCCCGGCACCGCGGCCAGCCGCGCCGACCTGAGCGCCGCCGTCCGTACGCTGCTGCGCGCCCTCACCGGACGCTGACCCGACCGGCGCGCCGGTCGTCGCGTGGGTAGCCAGCCCTGGCGCTGCGCGGCCCTGGCGCTGCGCGGCCCTGGTGCTGCGCGGCCCTGGCGGTGTGCGGCCCTGGCGTTGTGCGGGCTCGGTGGTGTGCGGGTCTGGCGGCGCGCGGGGTATGTCGGGCGTGCGCGCTCGGCGGTGTGCGGGGTGCGTCGGGCGCGCGGGCTCGGCGGTGCGCTAGCGCACCGGGCGAGGGCGCGGAGCAGCCCGGTGATCAGGTCCGACGCGTGATGGGAGACGATCGCCTCGGATGCCGTGGACCGCCGGCGTGGTGCCGTGGTCGGGTCCTTTGGAGCTGAATCGTTTACGACATCGAGCCTGATTCGTTTACGGCATCAGCTCCAAAGGGGGCGCGGACGACATGCTGCGGTAGGTCGGGCGGCGGCACCGCGAGCTGGTGGCGCGGTGTCGTGAGCTGACCGCGTGGTGGCGGGGTGGTGATGGCGGCGCGGTGCCGGGGCCGGCGCTGCGGTGCGGTGCGGTGCGGTGCGGTGCGGTGCGGTGCGGTGCGGTGCGGTGCGGTGTGACGCGGTGCGGTGGCGGCGTCGGCGGTGTGGCGGTGGACCGGGGCACGGCAGGTCGGCTGGCGCGGGTAGGAGAGGGCGGGGGTGTAGGAGATGGTGCGGTTCAGCGGCCTGCGGAGGGCCGGCGGGCGGTTGCGGCACGGCTGGCGGCCGGTGCTGGAGGCGACCGTCGCGGCGACCGTGGCCTGGCTGTTGGCCACCCGGTTGCTCGGGCACCCGCAGCCGTTCTTCGCGCCGGCCGCCGCGCTGATCGTCCTCGGTCAGGCCCGGGGGCAGCGCATCCGCCGAGCAGTCGAGGTCGTTCTCGGGGTCGCCGCCGGGGTGCTCGTCGCGGACCTGGTGGTACAGGCGCTCGGCCCGGGCAGCACCTGGACGGTCTTCACCGTCATCCTGCTCACCGTCCTCCTCGCGGTGGCCTTCGGCGCCACCGGCGTGACGCTGGTGCAGGCGGCCGTTTCCGCGCTCTACCTGGTGGTGGTCGCACCGCCGGACGGGTCGTTGGTGCCGTTCCGCTTCGTCGACGCGCTGGTCGGCGGTGCGGTCGCGCTCGCGGCCAGCCTCCTGGTCGACGCCCGGCATCCGCTGGCTCCGCTTGTCGCCGAGGTGCGACGGACCTTCGACGAGTTGGCCGGGCTGCTCGGTGTGATCGCCGACGCGCTGGACGACCGTGACGAACCGGCGGCGGTCGCCGCACTGAGGCAGGCCCGCGGGATGGACGTCCGGGTGGACGGGCTGCGCGACGGGGTGCTGGCCGCCGGTGAGGCGCTGCGGCTCAACGTCCGTCGACGTCAGCACATCGGTCGGCTGCGCTCGGTGGACGAGTCGATCCGGCAGATCGACTACGCGGTCCGCAACGTCCGGGTGCTGGCCCGTGCGGGCGTGACCCTCAGCCGGCTGCACACCCCGGCCCCGGCGGAGCTGGGCGCCGCCCTGCGGTCACTGGCCGAGGCGGTCCGTGCGGCCGGTGCCGCTCTCGCCGCCGACCTGAACGGGCAGGAGGAGGCCGCCGACCAGCACGCCGCCCGGGCCGACGAGTCGGCGTTGGCCGCCGTGCACGCCGCCGGGCAGCTCTTCGGCTCCACGCAGACTCTCCCCCTAGCGATGATCATCGGTCAGGTCCGGGCCACGGCCATCGACCTGCTGCGCGGCGTCAACCCGGAGGACGACGCCGCCGTCCTCGCCCGCGTCGACGACGCCCTCGGCCTCCCCCCGGTCTGACGCCTGCACCGATCAGCGGCGGTTCCCTGCCCCTGGGGGATGGGTGGTGAGCCAGGTGGTGGCGGAGTCGCGGATCGGGGCGAGGATGTCGTGGCCGCCGGGGAACTCCTCGTAGGTGACGTCGTAACCGAGGTCATGCAGGTGGGGGACGAGGCGGCGGCTGCACACGTCGATGGGCAGTACCCGGTCGTCGACGCCGTGCGAGATGAAGACCCGTGGCCGGCCGTGGGTGACCGGCGGCGCGGCGAAACCGGGGGAGAAGGCCAGCACCGCGTCGAACAGATCCCCGTTCGCCAGGCCCAGCGACAGCGCATACGAGGCGCCGTCGGAGAAGCCGCCGACCGTGACGTCGGACACCGGGTAGGTGTCGAAGACGGCCCTCAGCAGCCCGTCGATTCGCCCCACGTCCGCCCCGAAGCCGCCGGCGATCAGATCCCAACTGGCTGCCGACGAGTCCGGGGCGACCAGCAGCAGGTGCTGCGCGTCCGCGACGGGCAACAGCAGATCCAGTCCCTGTCGCGCCGAGCCGCCCGCACCGTGCAGGAGCAGCACCAACCGGTACGCCGAACCGTCGGTCGCCGGCTCCGGGACGTACCCCAGGGCCAGCCGGTCCCCGTCGGCGCCGGTCATCGGCACGAGCCCGGTGCGGCCCGGTGCCACCGGCGGGTGGCGGCGGGCGGTCAACCGGCCGTCCCGAGGGCTCGGCGGCGAGTCCCAGTGCGACGGCGCGGAGTCGGACACGAGTGGGCGCTCCTCGCGGTGGACGGAAGGTCCGACGCGGTTACCCGGCCCGTGCGGGGTTAACCGTCGACGTTCTCGGCTGAGTGTCGACTCAGGCGCTGGCCCGAGCCACCAGGGCGGACGGGAAGAGGGTCACCGGAGCAGCCGGGCGCCCGTCCAGCAGGGCGGTGGCCGCGGCGACGGCGATCCGCCCCACCGGATGACTCGCCGTGGTCAGCGCCGGGGCGGTCATCCCGGCCAACGGAATGTCGTCGAAGCCGGCCACCGCGACGTCGCCGGGCACCCGCGCGCCGGCGTCCCGCAGGCCCGCGATCACCCCGAGCGCGGTGTCGTCGCTGATCGCGTAGATCGCGTCGATGTCCGGCCAGCAGCGCAGCGCCTCGCCGGCCGCCGTCCGACCGCGCGGCGCCCGGAAGTCCCCGGGGAGTATCCGCTCCGGTAGGCCGGCCTCGGCCATGAGTCGGCGGTACGTCTGCACGGGGCGTTGCGCGCAGGGCAACCACCGGGGGCCGGTCACCATGGCGATCCGGCGGCGACCCGAGGCGTACAGGTGGCGCAGCACCGCTTCGGAGCCGGCGGCGTTGTCGACGTCGAACGACGGCACCGTCGCCGAGCCGACGCCGATCGAGACCACCCGCCCGCGTAGCGACCGCGGCACCGCCTCCAGCAGCTCCTCGGTGGTGTTGACCAGGATCACCCCGCAGACGCTGCGGTCCCCGTCGAGTTGGTCGAGGCTGCGGGGGTCGCCGAACGGCAGCCAGTGCAGCGCCACCCCGACACCGGCGGGCGTGCACACCCGGGCGGCCGAGCCCACCACCTGGTGCACGTACGGGTCGTCCAGCACCGCGGCGCTGGTGCCCAGAACGGCCACGACCAGGCGTACGCCGCCGCCGCGGACCAACGCCCGGGCGGCCGGGTTGGGCACGTAGCCGAGCTGGTCGACGGCCGCCGTGACCAGTTCCCGAGCGGTCGGCGAGGCGAACCCCGTGCCGGCGATCACCCGCGACGCCGTGGACCGGGACACGCCGGCGACCCGGGCCACGTCCTCGAGAGTGGCCGGCCGGTGTGCCGCTGTCGTCATCGTCGCCTCCCGCGGCGGCCCGTCCGGTCGGACCAACGCCTGCTCACATCATGCCCCTCCCGAACCAGCAGCGGTAAGGGGCGGTTGCCGCTTGTGGTGGTAGCGCTCTCAGGTGTGCGATCGTGCGAGGAGATCACCCCGAGAAAGAGGACCCACCCTCGTGAGCGCCCCCACCAGTCGGCCCGTGACCCCGGACATCACGTCGCCGACCCTGCGGACGGTGCGGCTCGCCCGCAACGGCGTCGCTGTCACCTTCACCCTCAACGGGCTGGCCGTCGGCAGCTGGTTCTCCCGCGTCCCGGCGGTCCGTGAGGCGTTGGACCTCTCCGCCGGCCGACTCGGGTTGCTGCTGCTGGCGATGAGCGTCGGCGCGCTGCTCGCCATGCCCACCTCCGGCCTGCTCGCCCAGCGATTCGGCGCGGCCCGCACCGTCACGATGGCCACCGTGCTGGTCGCGGTCGGTCTGACCGTGGCGGGGCTGGGCGCCACGACGACCGGGTCGTTCGCCGTCGTCGCCCTGGGGTTGGTCGCGCTCGGCTACGGCTCCGGCGCCTGCGACGTGGCGATGAACATCGAGGGCGCGGCGGTGGAACGGCGGCTGGGTCGTACGATCATGCCCCGTTTCCACGCGGGGTGGAGCCTCGGTTCGGTGGCCGGAGCGGTGCTCGGCGCCGGGGCGGCCCGGTTCGACGTGTCGGTCGGCGCGCATCTCGTCGCGGTGGCGGTGGTGGTGTTGGCCGGCACCGCGCTCGCCGCCCGGACGTTCCTGCCCGTGGGCAGCGATCACACCGGCGATCCGGCGGACGCCACCCCGGCTGCCCGCCGTCGGGCGCAGCTCGCCGCCTGGCGGGAGCCGCGCACCCTGCTGATCGGGCTGTTCGTGCTGGTGGCGGCGTTCACCGAAGGCGCGGCCAACGACTGGCTGGCCGTCGCGTTCATCGACGGACGGGACCTGAGCGAGGCCGCCGGCGCGGCGGTCTTCGCTGTCTTCGTGGTGGGCATGACCGTCGGGCGTACCGCCGGCACTGTCGCGCTGGACCGGTGGGGTCGGGTGCCGGTGCTCAGCGGCACCATCGGCCTCGCCGTGGTCGGAGCCGGCCTGGCCGTGCTGGCCGGCTCCGGACCGGTGGCCATCATCGGCGTCGCGCTGTGGGGCCTCGGTGCGTCGCTGGGCTTCCCGGTCGGGATGAGCGCGGCGGCCGACGACGAGGCGCACGCGGCGGTGCGGGTGAGCGTGGTCGCGGTGATCGGCTACACCGCGTTCCTCGGTGGCCCGCCGTTGCTGGGGCTGATCGGCGACGAGGTCGGCACCCTGCGCGCGCTGCTGGTGGTGCCGCTGCTGCTGCTGCCGACCCTGCTGCTGGTGCCCGTGCTGCGCCCGCCGACCCAGCCCCGTTGACCTCCCACCCCGCTGCCGCTCAGGCCCGCACGACGTGTACGACGATCTCGTGGCCGTCGCCCACGGTGCCGGAGAACCCCTCCGACAACGCGTCCACTACCGTCAGCTGGAGCGCGAGGGTCTCGTGCGCGATGAGCTTCTGATGCGTGGAGATCGCCGCCGCGACGTCCGCGGGCGCGGCGATCGCCACCGTGATCCGGTCGGAGACCTCGAAGTCGGCTTCGCGGCGGGCCTGCTGGACGATGCGTACGACGTCGCGTGCGACGCCCTCGGCCGCCAGTTCGGGGGTGATCTCGGTGTCCAACGCGATCGTCGCCCCGCGCTGGGACTCGACGACCCAACCGGTGCGCGGCACCTCCGTGATCAGGATGTCGTCGAGGCCCACCTCGACCTGCGCGCCGTCGACCGACAGCGGGTACGTCCCGTTCGCCCGGACACCGTCGACCAACTCCCGGGCGGCCACGCCGGCGATGGCCTTCGCGACGTGCTGGGTGCGGTTGCCGAACCGGCGGCCCAGGGTCCGGAAGTTCGCCTTGACCTGCACGTCGATGATCCCGCTCTGGGGATCGAGCGGTTCGAGGACCTTGACGTTCAACTCGTCGCCGATGTCGTCCAGCAACGCCTGCGGGAGAACGGTGCCGGACGGCAGCCCCACGAGCGCGCGGCTCAACGGCTGACGGATCCGCAGACTGCTCGTCTTACGCGCGGACCGGCCCGCCTCCGCCAACGCCCGCGCCGTGGCGACCTGGGCCGACAACTCCGCGCTGATCAGCGTGGCGTCGGGTGTGGGCCAGGTCGCCAGGTGCACCGACTCCGGGGCCAATGCGGCCCCCCGCCGGACGACCTGCTGCCACACCTCCTCCGTGACGAAGGGAATGAACGGCGCGAGCAGCCGCGTGAGGATGTCGAGGCACTCGCACAGGGTGGTGAGGGCGTCGGGGTCGCCCTCCCAGAAACGCTGCCGCGACCGCCGCACGTACCAGTTCGACAGGTCGTCGATGAAGTCGGCGAGCAGTCGGCCGGCGCGCGCCGTGTCGTAGTTCTGCAAACGTTCGTCCACGGCGGCCGCGAGGGCGTGGACCTCGCCGACGATCCACCGGTCCAACACGTGTCGCTGGGCGACCGGCTGCGCCAGGTGCGGCGCCCACGTCGTGTTCGCCGCATAGAGGGAGAAGAACGCCGCGGTGTTCCAGTAGGTCATCAAGACCTTGCGGACGATCTCGTCGAGTGGGCCGGGCCCGATCCGGCGCGGCGACCACGGTGAGCCGGAGCAGGCCATGAACCAGCGCACCGCGTCGGCGCCGTGCGTGTCCATCAACGGGATCGGCAGCAGGATGTTGCCCAGGTGTTTACTCATCTTGCGGCCGTCCTCGGCCAGGATGTGCCCGAGGCAGACGACGTTCTCGTACGGGGACCTGTCGAAGACCAGCGTGCCCACCGCCATCAGCGTGTAGAACCACCCGCGGGTCTGATCGATGGCCTCGCAGATGTACTGAGCCGGGTAGGTGCGCTCGAAGATTTCCTTGCTACCCGGCACGTGGGGGTAGCCCAACGACGCGAACGGCATCGCGCCGGAGTCGTACCAGGCGTCGATCACCTCGGGGACCCGGGTGGCGGTCCGGCCGCACTCCGGGCAGGCGAAGGTGATGTCGTCGACGTACGGGCGGTGCGGATCCAGCTCGGACAGGTCGGCGCCGGCCAGCTCGCCGAGCTCGGTGCGGGAACCGACAGCTGTCACGTGGTTGTCCGGGCACCGCCACAGCGGCAGCGGGGTACCCCAGTACCGGGAGCGGGACACCGCCCAGTCGATGTTGTTCTTCAGCCAGTCGCCGTACCTGCCGTGTTTGATGTGCTCGGGGAACCAGTTGGTGTTCTCGTTCTCCCGGGTCAGCTCGTCGCGGACCTCGGTGGTCCTGATGTACCAGGACGGCTGCGCGTAGTACATCAGCGGGGTGTGGCACCGCCAGCAGTGCGGGTAGGGGTGCTCGAACGGCTCATGCCGGAACAACCGACCAGACTCCCTGAGACGGTCGATGAGCAACGCGTCGGCGTCCTTGAAGAACACGCCGCCGACCAGGTCGATGCCGTCGTTGAACCGCCCGTTCGGGGCGACCGGGTTCACCAGCGGCAACCCGTACGCGCGGCAGACGGCGAGGTCGTCCGCGCCGAAGGCCGGCGCCTGGTGCACCAGGCCGGTGCCGTCCTCGGTCGTGACGTACTCCGCGAGGACCACCCGGTGCGCGTCCGGGATGTCCACCAGGTCGAACGGCCGCTCGTACCGCAAGCCCTCCAGGGCCGGCCCCGGTACGGTCGCCAGGATCTCCGCCTCGTCGCCGAGCACCCGCCGAGTCAGCGGTTCGGCGACGACGAACGTGCCCCGTTCGGTGCGGGCGACCGTGTACGTCATGCTGGGGTGTACGGCGACGGCGGTGTTGGACACCAGGGTCCACGGGGTGGTGGTCCAGATCAGCAGGTCGACACCGCTGTGTCCGGCTACCTCCCCGTGCACCGGAAACCGCACGTACACGGAGGGGTCGACGACCGTCTCGTACCCCTGCGCCACCTCGTGGTCGGACAGGGTCGTGCCGTCGCGGGTGCAGTACGGCGCGACCCGGAAATCCTCCACCAGGCGCCCGCCGTCGTGGATCTGCTTCAGTGACCACCAGACGCTGTCCACGTACTCCGGGGACATCGTCTCGTACGGATGCTCCAGGTCGATCCAATACCCCATACGTTCGCTGAGCTGGACGAACTCGTCGACGTGCCGCAGCACCGAGGTGCGGCACAGGGCGTTGAACTCCGCGATGCCCATTCTCTCGATGTCGGGCTTGCCGCCGAGCCCCAGCTCCTTCTCGACCGCGAGTTCGACCGGCAGGCCGTGACAGTCCCAGCCGGCACGGCGGGGCACCGAGAAGCCGCGCATCGTCCGGTACCGGGGGAAGAGGTCCTTGAAGACCCTCGCCTCGATGTGGTGGGTGCCCGGCGTGCCGTTGGCGGTCGGCGGTCCCTCGTAGAACACCCACGACGGGCCGTCGGCGGTCTGCTCCAGACTCCGGTCGAACACGTTGTTGGCCTGCCACCACTCGATGACCGTGCGGTCCAGCGCACCAAAGTCGATCTTGGTGGGCAGTGGCACGAATGGCGACTTCGATGGACCGTCCGGCACCGACGTTCTCCCTACACTTCACATCCGCTGCGCGGGCATCAGCTCACTGCCCACGCGGGGACGAAGCGCCGGGCGTATGGCCAGGACTCCGCGGTACCACCCCGCTTGCGCCTCGATGGTGCGGGCGCCGCTCAATTCTGCGACGTGACGTGCCGCTACGTCCGGTTCTACTGGGGCAGTTGAGCTGCCCGTTCTTCCGGAGGCTCCCCGGTGATGGCCGGATCGGTGCCGATGCCGTCCAGCATAGCTGTCCGCGCGCGGAGCAGTGGCCGGAGTGCTAGTGCAGCCAGATGCGGAGAGGGCCGGTGGTGGTGAAGCCAGCGGAGAGCGCCGGCGTCAGGTCCGCTGTGGTTTCGTAGCCGACCAGCGGCGCGTGGGGCAGGGTGGCGCACACCGCGCGCCAGATGTCCCGGGAGCCGTCGGTGCGGGTGAACAGGTTGGAGACGCCGTACGGACCGTCGCCGCTGAGCACCGCTCCACCGGTGATCACACCCCGGTCGTCGTGGCGGGCGAGCACCCGTACCCGGGGGTCGGCCAGGAGCGCGGGGCGGAACAACTCCCCGCCGCCGTGTGCCGCCGCCCAGGACGCCAGGTCGTCGGGAGTGGTGACCGGGGTCAGCGGTGGGTCGACAGGTGGTGCCAACGGTGGCCGGTGGATCCACTGCGCGTCGAAGAGCACCCGGAACCCGTACCCGGACAGGTCGAGGTCGGCGAAGCTGTCCTTCACCGACGCGCCGGGCCCCGCGTCGATCCGGGCCAGCAGGGCCTCGGCGTCGACGCGCGGCCGCAGGGTGACCGCGTCCGGGTACCACTGTGGCGAACGGTGGGGGACCGACCAGGCGTCGGCGTCGGTACGGCCGGCCAGCCCGTGGCTGCCGCAGACGATGTCGCACCATTCGGCGTTGTTGCGGGCCGCCGCCGCCCGCCCGTCCATGGGCATGATCGGCAGCCTAGGCGGCCCGAGGTGCTGTCAGGGGGCGTAGACCAGGTCCATCGTGTCGGTGTGCCCGGACCAGCGCAGGTCGAGGCGCCAACACCCGGCCTGCGGCAGGTCGATGATCGACGGCCCTGGCCCGCCGGCGACCTCCCGGGTCACCCGGGTGTCGGTGCCGTCCAGTTTCGCGGTGATCACCAGGGTTGCCGGTGCCGTCGGGTCGGGCGAGGTCGTGGCGGCGCGAGCCACCCAGAGGATCTTGTTGTTGGACCCGTCCTCGCGGACCTGGCGCAGCGGATGGGCGAACAACACCGCCACGATGTCACCCTTCGCGCCGAAGACGTGGGGAACCCGGGCGTCCCCGCTGAATCCGGCGTCCGCCCAGTCCGGCAGGGACCCCGTCTCGACCCGTGCCGCGCAGGCGGTCGCGGTGCCCGCCGTGGTGGCCGCACCCGCCGTCGGCGTCGCTCCACTGGTCGTGGCGGTGCACCCCGCAAGCAGGACCACCGAGGATGCCAGCATCAACCTGCCCCAGGAAACCATCTCGCTCCTTCCGGTACGCGTCGACGACCCGTCGCCTCTTTCCGACACCGCCCGGACGCGCCAGGTTCCTAGTGCAGTGAGCGTGCGATCTCGATCGCCTCGGTCTTGGTGAGGTCGCCCTCGAGCCGGTAGCTCACGTCGTTGTCCTGCCAGATCAGGGTCGAGGCGGCCAGTCGGGCGCTCTCCTCGCGGACGTTCCCCGCACGGTCCACGTACGACAGCGCGTGTGGGCCGTCGACCCACACCGCGAAGTCGCCGTTGACCTGGACCCACTCCGCTCCCGGCGGGATGACCTCCTTGTGAAAGGACAGGTTGAGGCGACCATCGAAGGCGTCGACGCGCAGCCCGCCCCCGTCGTAGAGCAGCGTCGCCACCCGGTACCGCCCCGTGGCATCCGGGTCGGCGACCAGCACCCGCTCGGGCGGACCCAGCTTCGCCGGCAGGCGGATCGGGAACCGTACCGCTCGCTGTGCCTCCTCCAGGCCGGCGGCGCGCTGCCCCGGCAACGGCGAGGCACCACCGCTGGGCAGCGTCGGGGCGGGCGCGGTGGCGATGCTGACACCGGCGAAGCGCAGCAGCCCCGTGACGGCGTCGGCGATGGCGGCCCGGCTCGGCGGCAACACCACCGCCACGATCAGGGCGACGAGCGCCGCCGCGACGAGCGCACGCCACCGGCGCGTGGGCCTGTCGAGCCGTGCGCGGACTTGGGCCGTCACGTCAGGAGGATCGGGTGTGTCGAGCCAGGTGGAGAGGTCACGCAGTTCCCGTTCGAGGTCACCCATGCCGGACCTCCGCACTGTCGAGCAGGCCGCGAAGCTTCGCCAGCGCCCGGGACGTGCGCGACTTCACAGTTCCCCGGGGCCAACCCAGAGCCGCCACCGTCTCCTCCTCGGTGAGATCGAGGAAGAACCGGCAGACGATCACCTCGCGGTCGCGTACCGGCAGTTGTCGCAGGGCCTGCACCAGCGACGCCCGGCGCTCCCCGGCGAGGACCGCGCCGACCGCGTCGTCCTCGGCGACCTCGGACGTCGGGTCCGCTGCCGCCGCCCGCAGGACGAGCCCGTCGCGCCGGCCACGGGAGCGGTGCAGGTTGCGGGTCTCGTTGGCGACGATCGTGAGCAGCCACGACCGGAATGACGAGTCGCCGCGAAAACGGGACAACTTCCGGTACGCCTTCACAAACGCCTCCTGGATGACGTCCTCGGAGTCCGAGCCGGCGCCGAGCAGCACCGCGGTCCGGTACGCGGACGCGGTGTGCCGGGCGACCAGGAGGTTGTACGCCTCCAGGTCACCTGCCCGAGCGCGGGTGACGAGCGCCTCGTCGTCCAGGGGAGCCTCCGTTCGGATCACACTCATGACACCGCCCACCCGCCGCGGGTTCCACAGGGCCTTCCCGACGCAGGTCAGCTGTCTCCCATCCGGCGTGCAGCGTATTGCCAGGAATCGGTGCTGCACTGGAGAGGTGTCGAGGAGAGGGGCGGGGCATGAGCTGGTTCAATCGCCGGTCACGGGGTGCCGAGCCGACTCCGACGAAGCTGGACCGGGAGGCGACCCGCGACGACCTCGCGGCGCTGGAGGCGTTCGTGGCCACCCGGCGCGGGGTGGAGTTCTACCTGGAACCGGAGACGACCGCGACGGACACGACGGTGGTGGCGATCGCCCACGACGGCGAGTGGATCCGTCGCCGTACCGGAACGCCCCGCGCGGCCGGGACCATCGCCCGCAAACACGCGGTGCCGCTCTACGAGGCGGCGCGCACCGGCTACCCGGAACGGATGCGGACCTGGAGCCGGGCCCACCCGGAACGTCACGCCCGCTGACCCTGGCGTCGCTCGGCCCTGGGCGGGCGTCGCTTCGCTCCGGGCGTGTGTCGTTCGGCTCCTTTGGAGCTGAATCGTTGGCGACATCGCCGTACGTCCCAGCCGGGAGTCAAGGCGGCTGAATCGTTGACGACATCAGCTCCAAAGGGCCCGCGTGGACACCTCGCCCCCTGCCACCGCACCACCCCACCCTGCCACGGCAACACTCGACCCCCCGCGCACCGATATTTCCGCAGGTCGATGTGGTGGGCGTGACCGGGCGACGCCGGGGTCCGCGTTGACCGGTGACGCGGCGGTGTGGCAGCATTCGCGGCCTGACGGCAGTGAAGGAAGTCGGTGCAATTCCGACGCGGTCCCGCCACTGTCACCGGGGAGCGATCCCCCCTCGTGAGTCACGGCCGTGTGTCTGCGGTTGGAAGGCCGGGGGAGAGCGTCGATCCGGAAGCCAGGATACTTCGGCCGTCGGGACGTACCCCAGGGCGTGGACACCCGAGGAGGACCCGATGACGCACGGCGTCTCATTCATCGACGATCATCGTCGTATCGCGCTCCAGGCAGTGCGTTCCAAGGACACCGGCCACCGGCACCGCTGAGCTGATCGCCCGGCGCTGACCGGCCCCGACGCATGCGTCGGTGCGCCGTTCGCCCGGGCCGTCGTACCGGCTGACGCCGTACCCACCCGCATCGTCCCCGGTCGCCCTCGTGGCGGCCCAGGGCGTCACTTTCCGGAGCCTGCCGTGCGCATCCTGCTGCTGTCCACCGCCGACACCGACCTGCTGGCCGCCCGTGCCAGCGGCGCCGACTACCGGTTGGCCAACCCCGCGCGGGTCACCGTCGAGGAGGTGCCCGCCCTGCTCGACGGGATCGCCCTCGTCGTCGTACGCCTGCTCGGCGGTCGGCAGGCGTGGCCGGACGGCCTCGCCGTGGTGCTCGCCACCGGCGTGCCGACGGTCGTGCTCGGCGGCGAGGCGCTCCCCGACGCGGAGCTGATGGCCATTTCCACGGTGCCGTCCGGGGTCGTCACCCAGGCGCTGGCGTACCTGGTCGAGGGCGGGCCGGACAACCTGGGGCAGCTGGCCCGGTTCCTGTCCGACACGGTGCTGCTCACCGGTGAGGGGTTCGCCCCGCCCACAGCCACCCCGGCGTACGGCGTGCACGGCGACCACCCCGCCGACCCGGACCGGCCCACAGTGGGAATCGTCTTCTACCGGGCGCACGCCCTCGCCGGCAACACCAACTTCGTCGACGTGCTCGCGGACGCCGTCCACAAGGCCGGCGGCAACCCGCTGCCGATCTTCTGCGGCTCACTGCGCGGGCTGACCGCCGGCGCCGGCCCACTCGGGCTCTTCGCCCGCTGTGACACTCTGCTGGTCACGGTGCTCGCGGCCGGCGGCGCGGTCGCCGCGGACGCCTCCGGCGGCGGCGACGAGGACGCCTGGGACGTGGGTGCCCTGGCCGCCCTGGACGTGCCGGTCATCCAGGCGCTCTGCCTCACCAGCACCCACGCGCAGTGGGCCGACAGCGACGCCGGACTGTCCCCGTTGGACGCCGCCATGCAGGTGGCCATCCCCGAGTTCGACGGCCGGATCGTCACAGTGCCGTTCTCGTTCAAGCAGATCGACGCCGACGGGCTCTCGGTCTACGCCGCCGACCCCGAGCGGGCCGCCCGGGTCGCCGGGATCGCGGTGCGCCACGCCCGGCTGCGGTACGTGCCGCACGCCGACAAGCGGGTCGCCGTGGTGTTCAGCTCGTACCCCACCAAGCACTCCCGGGTCGGTAACGCCGTCGGGCTGGACACCCCGGCCTCGGCGGTCCGGCTGTTCGCCGCGCTGGCCGAGGCCGGCTACGACCTGGGTGACGCGCCGCCGCCCGACGACGGCGACGCGCTGATCCACGCGCTGATCGCCGCCGGTGGCCACGACGTGGAGTGGCTCACCCCGGAGCAGTTGGCCGCCGCCGAGGCCCGGATACCGGGGCCGACGTACCGGCGCTGGTTCGACCAGGTCCCGGCCGAACTGCGCGAGCGGATGCGGGAGCACTGGGGTGAGCCGCCCGGCGAGCTGTACACCGAGGGCGGCGACATCGTGCTCGCCGGGCTGCGCTTCGGCAACGTGGTGCTGCTGATCCAGCCGCCCCGCGGCTTCGGGGAGAACCCGATCGCCATCTACCACGACCCGGACCTGCCGCCCAGCCACCACTACCTGGCCGCGTACCGCTGGTTGACAGCGCCCGTCGCGGACGGCGGCTTCGGCGCGGACGCCGTGGTGCACCTGGGCAAGCACGGCACCCTGGAGTGGCTGCCCGGCAAGGGCCTCGGCCTCGCCGCCGACTGCGCGCCCGACGCGGTCCTCGGCGACCTGCCGCTGGTGTACCCGTTCATCGTCAACGACCCCGGCGAGGGCACCCAGGCCAAGCGGCGGGCGCACGCCGTGGTCGTCGACCACCTGGTCCCGCCGATGGCCCGCGCCGAGACCTACGGCGACCTGGCCAAACTGGAGCAACTGCTCGACGAGTACGCGACAGTGCAGGCCCTCGACCCGGCCAAGGTGCCCACCGTGCGGGCCCAGATCTGGGACCTGGTGCGCGCCGCCGAGCTGCACCACGACCTGCACGCCGAGGCCATGCCCGACGCGGACGACTTCGACGACTTCGTGCTGCACCTCGACGGGTACCTCTGCGAGGTCAAGGACGTGCAGATCCGCGACGGGCTGCACATCCTCGCCGACGCGCCCACCGGCGAGCCACGGGTCAATCTGGTCCTCGCGGTGCTGCGCGCCCCGCAGATCTGGGGCGGCGCCCGCGCCCTGCCCGGCATGCGCCAGGCCCTCGCCGCCGCGTACTCCCTCGACGAGCAGGAGCTGCTCGCGTCGCCGGGACAGCGACTGGCGCTGCCCACGGCGCTGACCGACGTGGTGGACGGGCCGGCCGGCACCGCCGCCGACGCGATCGACCTCATCGAGGCCCTCGCGCGGCGGCTGGTCGTCGGCATGGAGACCCTGGACTGGGCCGTGGACACTGTCGACGCCGTGGTGACGGAGGTGACCGGTCGGTCGATCCCGGACGTCGCCGCGGTGCTACACTTCGCCGCCACCGAGCTGGTGCCCCGACTGGACCGGACCACCGACGAGCTGACCAACACCCTCGGGGCGCTGGACGGGAGGTTCGTTCCACCCGGCCCGTCCGGCTCACCCACCCGGGGCCTGGTCAACGTGCTGCCCACCGGCCGCAACTTCTACTCCGTCGACCCGAAGGCCATCCCCAGCCGCAACGCCTGGGACGTCGGGGTGGCCCTCGCCGACTCGCTGCTGGCCCGGCACCTCGCCGACACCGGCGCGTACCCCCGCTCGGTGGGGTTGACCGTGTGGGGCACCAGCGCCATGCGGACCCAGGGCGACGACATCGCCGAGGTGCTCGCGCTGCTGGGCTGCCGGCCGGTCTGGGACGACAGGTCCCGGCGGGTCACCGGCATCGAGGTGGTGTCGACCGCCGAGCTGGGCCGGCCCCGCGTCGACGTCACAGTGCGCATCTCCGGCTTCTTCCGCGACGCGTTCCCGCACGTCGTGGCGTTGCTCGACGACGCCGTCCGGCGGGTCGCCGCCCTGGACGAGCCGGACGAGGAGAACTACCTGCGGGCACACGTCACCGCCGACGTCGCCGAGCACGGCGACGAGCGGCGGGCCACCGCCCGGATCTTCGGCTCCAAGCCCGGCGCGTACGGCGCGGGGCTGCTGCCCCTGATCGACGCCCGGACCTGGCGCAGCGACGCCGACCTGGCCGAGGTGTACGCGGTGTGGGGTGGCTACGCGTACGGCCGGGGCCTGGACGGGCGGGAGGCGCGCGCCGACATGGAGCGCTCGTTCGCCCGGATCGCTGTGGCGGTGAAGAACCAGGACACCCGCGAGCACGACATCGTCGACTCCGACGACTACTTCCAGTACCACGGCGGGATGGTGGCGATGGTCCGCCACCTCACCGGCACGTCACCGCAGGCGTACGTGGGGGACTCGGCGATGCCGCACGACGTGCGCACCCGCACGTTGGGCGAGGAGACCCGGCGGGTTTTCCGGGCCCGGGTGGTCAACCCGAAGTGGATCGCCGCGATGCGCCGGCACGGCTACAAGGGCGCGTTCGAGCTGGCGGCCACAGTGGACTACCTGTTCGGCTACGACGCCACCGCCGGCGTGGTCGACGACTGGATGTACGAGCACCTGGCCGCCGCGTACCTCTTCGACGGCACGACCCGGGAGTTCCTGGAGAAGTCCAACCCGTGGGCGCTGCGCGGCATCACCGAGCGGCTGTTGGAGGCCGCCGACCGGGGGCTGTGGGCCAAGCCGGAACCGGCCACCCTCGATCGGCTGCGCGACACGTACCTGGCCAGCGAGGGCGACCTGGAGGACCGGGTGTGAGCGCGAGGAGTGAGCCGGTTTTGCGAGCCCCGCAGTCGCGATCGAAGGAAGCACAGTTAGCGCGAGGAGTGAGCCGGTTTTGCGAGCCCCGCAGTCGCGAACGGAAGAAGGCACAGTGACGATTTACCCGTTCAGCGCGGTGCTCGGCATGGCCGACATGCGGCTGGCGTTGCTGCTCAACGCGGTGTCCCCGGCGATCGGCGGGGTGCTGGTCCGTGGTGAGAAGGGGACCGCCAAGTCCACAGCCGTGCGGGCGCTCGCCGCGCTGCTGCCGCCGGTGCGCCGGCTGGCCGGCTGCCGTTTCGGCTGTGACCCGGCCGAGCCCGACCCGGCCTGCCCGGACGGCCCGCACCCGGCCGACGCCGCCGCCGAGACCCGCCCGGCCCGCCTCGTCGAGCTGCCGGTGGGCGCCGCCGAGGACCGGGTGGTTGGCGCGCTGGATCTGGAGAAGGCGATCGGCGAGGGGGTACGCGCCTTCGAGCCGGGCCTGCTCACCGCCGCGCACCGGGGGGTGCTCTACGTCGACGAGGTCAACCTGCTGCACGACCACCTCGTCGACCTGCTGCTGGACGCGGCGGCGATGGGCCGCAGCCACGTTGAGCGGGAGGGCGTCTCGGTCAGTCACGCGGCCCGGTTCCTGCTGGTCGGCACGATGAACCCGGAGGAGGGGGAGCTGCGCCCGCAGCTGCTCGACCGGTTCGGGCTCACCGTGGAGGTGGGTGCCAGTCGGGACCCGGAGATCCGGGTCGAGGTGGTCCGCCGCCGGCTGGCCGCCGACGCGGACCCGGTCGGTTTCGCCGCCCGCTGGGCCGACGCCGACGCGGAGATCGCCGCCCAGGTGGTCGCCGCCCGCCGCCGACTTCCCGGGGTACGCCTGCCGGACGCCGCGTTGCGGCAGATCGCCGAGGTGTGTGCGGCGTTCGACGTGGACGGGATGCGGGCCGACATCGTCACCGCCCGTACCGCCCTCGCCCACGCCGCCTGGCACGGCCGGGACCGGGTCACCATCGACGACGTCCGGGTGGCCGCCCGGCTGGCGCTGCCGCACCGCCGCCGCCGCGACCCGTTCGACACCCCGGGGCTGGACGAGAAGCGCCTCGACGAGGCGTTGCAGCGCGCCCAGGACGCCCACCCCGACGACCCGGACGACGCCGGCCCCGACGACGGCGGCCCGGACGGCGGTGGCCCGGCCGGTGACGGAGGCCCGAACGGGGGCGGACCAAACGGGGGCGGCCCTAGCGGCGGCGGACCGCAGGGCGGCAACGGCGTCGACGACTGCGAACCCGGGTCGACGGAGCACTCGACGGCGCGGGACGGCGCGGGCCCCGAGGGGCGCACCGACGGCCCGGACGGCACCGGCGGCTGGCCGCAGCACCAGCAGGGCGACCGAGGCGGCGACGGCCAGAACGCGCGCCCGCGCGGCGGCCGGCAGTCGGTGACCGGTGACGACGACCCGACCGGCGGCGGGGAGTCCCAGCCGGTGGCCGTACCCCGGGGTGGGTTGAAGGCGCGGGTGCTCACCGCGCCCGGCGTGGGTGACGGGGTGCCGGGCCGGCGTTCGCGCGCCCGCACCGGGCGGGGCCGCACCACCGGCGCGCGGGTGCCGACGGGCCGGGTCGGGGCGTTGCACCTGCCGGCCACGATCCGCGCCGCCGCGCCGCACCAGGCCGCCCGGGGCCGGCTGACCGGTCCGCTGCGACTGCGCCGGGACGACCTGCGCGAGGCGGTTCGTGAGGGGCGCGAGGGCAACCTGGTGCTCTTCGTGGTGGACGCGAGCGGCTCGATGGGCGCCAGGCAGCGGATGACCACGGTGAAGGACGCGGTGCTCGCCCTGCTCACCGACGCGTACCAGCGGCGGGACAAGGTCGCGGTGATCGCGTTCCGGGGTGCCGACGCCCGGATCCTGCTGCCGGCGACCTCGTCGGTGCTGGCCGCCTCGACCCGGCTGGCCGAGTTGCCCACCGGCGGGCGTACGCCGCTGGCCGAGGGGTTGCTCGCCGCCGCGGACCTGTTGCGGGTGGAGCGCCTGCGCGATCCGAAGCGCCGCCCGTTGGTCCTTGTCGTCACCGACGGGAGAGCCACGGCGGGCACTCGTCCCCTCGACCGGGCGGCAGCGGCGGCCGGCGTCCTGGCCGCCACGGGGGCTCCGTGCGTGGTCGTCGACTGCGAGTCCGGCCCGGTCCGCCTGCACCTGGCCGCCCGCCTGGCCACCCAGCTGAACGCCCCCCGAACGCCCCTCGAAGCCCTCACCCACCCCCACCCCCGCGATCTTGCACTTCCTGTCGCGGCATAGAGGGCGAAGTGCGCATATGACCAACAGAAACCGCAAGATCGCGGGAGTGTCCGCGGGACGGGGGACGTGCTGATGCCGCAGGGACAACCGAGTCACGTGCCTGCTGACGGGTTGACCACCCGGCAGCGGCGGCACCGACAGTTGCTGATCGTTCACACCGGACAGATGAAGGGGAAGTCGACGGCGGCCTTCGGGCTGGCGTTGCGGGCCTGGACGGCCGGCCTGCCGGTCGGGGTGTTCCAGTTCGTCAAGAGCGCCAAGTGGCGGGTGGGGGAGGAGAACGCCTTCCGGGCGCTCGGTGAGGTGCACGAGCGCACCGGCCAGGGCGCCCCGGTGGCCTGGCACAAGATGGGCGAGGGCTGGTCCTGGATCCAGCGCGGCGGCGAGGCCGACCACGCCGCCGACGCCCTGGAGGGCTGGCGGCAGATTCAGCGTGACCTGGCCGCCGAGCGCTACGGGCTGTACGTGCTGGACGAGTTCACCTACCCGATGAAGTGGGGTTGGGTGGACGTCGACGAGGTGGTCGCCACACTGGCCGACCGGCCCGGCTTCCAACACGTCGTGATCACCGGTCGGGACGCCGACCCGCGCCTGGTCGCCGCCGCCGACCTGGTCGCCGAGCTGACCAAGGTCAAGCACCCGATGGACGCCGGCCAGAAGGGCCAGAAGGGCATCGAGTGGTGAGCGCGCACTGGGCGCTGCCCCGGGTGGTGGTCGCCGCCCCGGCCAGCGGCCACGGCAAGACCACTGTGGCCACCGGGCTGCTCGCCGCGCTGCGCCGTCGGGGTCTGACGGTCAGCCCGCACAAGGTCGGCCCCGACTACATCGACCCCGGCTACCACGCCCTCGCCGCCGGGCGAGCAGGGCGCAACCTCGACCCGTTCCTGGTCGGGGTCGACCGGATCGCCCCGCTGCTGCGCCACGGTGCGAGCGTCCCCACGCCCGCCGACATCGCAGTGGTCGAGGGCGTCATGGGGCTGCACGACGGCGCGGTGGGCCGCCGCGACTACGCCTCCACGGCACACGTCGCCCGGCTGATCGAGGCACCCGTGCTGCTGGTTCTGGACACCACAGCGCAGGGCCGGTCGGCCGCCGCGCTCACCCTCGGCATGGCCGCGTTCGATCCGGCGGTACGGATCGGCGGGGTGATCCTCAACCGGGTCGGCTCTCCCCGGCACGAGACGCTGCTGCGCGACGCCCTCGCCGAGGTGGGCGTACCGGTGCTCGGGGCTGTCACCCGCGCCGCCGAGGTGGCCGCGCCGGCCCGGCACCTCGGGTTGGTGCCGGTCGCCGAGCGGGCACCCGAATCGGTCGCGATCGTCACCGCGCTCGCCGAGCTGGTCGAGGCCACAGTGGACCTCGACGCCGTGCTCGACCTGGCCCGGACCGCCCCGCCGCTGACCACCCCGGCGTGGGACCCGGTCGCCGCCGTCGGCGGGCCGGCCGGCGTCGAGCGACCACGGGTCGCCCTCGCCGGTGGTCCGGCCTTCACCTTCTCGTACGCGGAGACCGCCGAACTGCTCGCCGCGGCCGGCGCGGAGGTCGTCACCGTCGACCCGCTGCGTGACCCGGCGCTACCCACCGGCACCCGGGCGGTGGTGATCGGCGGCGGCTTCCCCGAGGCGTACGCGCAGACACTGGCCGACAACACGGCGCTCCGCGCCGAACTGGCTGACTTCGACGGGCCGATAGTGGCCGAGTGCGCCGGGCTGCTCTACCTCGGGCGGTCCCTGGACGGTGTGCCGATGTGCGGCCGACTGGACCTGACCGCCCGAATGACCGACCGGCTTACCCTCGGCTACCGCGAGGCAGTGGCCGTCACCGACTCGCCCGTGGCGCGCGCCGGCGAGCCGGTACGCGGCCACGAGTTCCACCGCACCGCCACCGACCCTGGGCACGGCGACGCGCCGGCGTGGCGCTGGAACGACACCGAGCACGGCTTCGTCACCGGCCGGGTGCACGCGTCCTACCTGCACACCCACTGGTCCGGCCACCCGGACGCGGCCCGTCGACTCGTCGAGGCGTGCCGGTGAGCGCCGACGCCACGCTCACCGGGGTCGGCGTCGGCCCGGGTGACCCGGAACTGCTCACCGTCAAGGCGGTGCGGCTGTTGCGCGAGGCCGACCTGGTCTTCGTACCCGTGATGGCGGACCGGGTCGCGACCACCGTGACCGCCGGCCCGACGCCACCGGCAGCGGACGCCGGGCGGGCCGAGGCGACCGTCCGGGAGTACGTCGCGGCGGACCGGATGCGCCGGCTGCCGTTCGCGCTGGACGACCGGGGTGGGGTGACCGCCCGACGGGCGGCGGCCTGGGACGAGGCCGCCCGGGTGGTGGTCGAGGCGATCGACGCGGGGGCGCGGTCCCTCGCGTTCGCCACCATCGGCGACCCCAACGTCTACTCCACCTTCGGCTACCTGGCCCAGAGCGTCCGCGCGCTGCGCCCGGCGGTGCGGGTGGCGACAGTGCCCGGCGTCACCGCCATGCAGGAGCTGGCCGCGCGTAGCGGCACCCCGCTCTGCGAGGGACGCGAACCGCTCACCCTGCTGCCGGCCACCGCGGGCCTGGCGCTCTTCGCCGACGCCCTGGCCGGGCCGGGCAGCGTGGTCGCCTACAAGGGCTGGCGGCGGCACCCGGAGTTGCTCGCCGAGCTGCGCCGGCAGGGCCGCCTCGCCGACGCCGTGCTCGGACGCAGCCTGGGACTGCCCGGTGAACGTATCGGGCCGGTCGAGGACACCGAGCACGACCTGCCCTATCTGTCGACGCTGCTGGTTCCGGCCCGCCGCGAGCACCGAGGAGGAAAGCTGTGACCAGCGATGGCACTGTGTGGTTCGTCGGAGCCGGCCCCGGAGCGGCGGACCTGCTGACCCTGCGGGCCGCCCGGGTGATCGCCGAGGCGGACATCGTGATCTGGGCGGCCAGCCTGGTGCACGCCGACGTGCTCGACCACGCCCGCCCCGGCGCGGAGATCGTCGACTCGTCGCAGCTACCCATCGAGGGCGTGCTGCCGCTCTACGAGCGTGCCGCCGAGCAGGGGCTGACCGTGGCCCGGATCCACTCCGGAGACCCGGCGCTGTGGGGCGCGGTGCAGGAGCAGCTGGACCTGTGCCGGGCCCTCGACCTGGCCGTCGAGATCGTGCCCGGGGTGTCCTCGTTCACCGCCGTCGCGGCGATCGTCGGACGGGAGCTGACAGTGCCCGAGGTGGCCCAGTCGGTGATCCTCACCCGCCTCGAAGGTGGCAAGACCCCGATGCCGCCCGGCGAGCGGGTCCGCGACTTCGCCCGGCACGGCACCACCATGGCGCTGTTCCTCTCCGCCGCCCGCTCCGGACAGGTGCAGGCCGAACTGCTGGCCGGCGGCTACCCGGAGGACACCCCGGCCGTGGTGGCGTACCAGGCGACCTGGCCCGACGAACTGGTGGTGCGCTGCACGGTCGGCAGCCTGGAGGCGACTGTCAAGCAGCACAAGCTGTGGAAGCACACCCTGTTCCTGGTCGGGCCGGCCCTCGCCGCCGAGGGCACCCGCTCGCACCTCTACCACCCCGGGCACTTCCACACCTTCCGCCGGGCCGAGCCGGCCGCCCGCGCCGAGCTGCGCCGCCAGACCGCCGCCCGCGCCGGGGAGACAGACACACCATGACGTACGCCGAGCCGCCGCTGCGCGAACCGGACCTGCCGCGCACCGCGAAGGTCCGGCCCACCGCGCTGCGCACCGGCTGGACGACCGGCGCGTGCGCGACGGCGGCAACCAAGGCCGCAGTCACCGCGCTTGTCACCGGCACCAGCCAGCAGGAGGTGGAGATCGGGCTGCCCGCCGGACGCCGGGTGCGCTTCCCGGTGGAGCGCTGCGAGGTGACCGGCACCCCACCGGTCCGCGCCGAGGCGGTGGTGGTCAAGGACGCCGGGGACGATCCGGACGTCACCCACGGTGCCGAGCTGACCGCCACAGTCAACTGGACCGACGTCCCCGGCCTACGGCTCGCCGGCGGCGCCGGTGTCGGCACTGTCACCAAACCCGGCCTCGGGCTCGCGGTCGGCGGCCCGGCCATCAACGACACCCCCCGCCGGATGATCGGCGAGGCGGTGGCCGAGGTGGTCGACCTCAGCGAGGTCGGCGTCCGGGTGGTGATCAGCGTGCCCCGGGGCGAGATCATGGCCCGCAAGACCACCAACCGCCGGCTCGGCATCCTGGGCGGCATCTCGATTCTCGGCACCACCGGGATCGTCCGCCCCTTCTCCACCGCGTCGTGGCGGGCCAGCGTCGTGCAGGCCGTGCACGTGATGGCCGCCCAGGGCGAGCCGACAGTGGTGCTCTGCACCGGCGGGCGTACCGAGCGGGCCGCCCGCGCGCTCCTGCCCGACCTGCCCGAGGTCTGCTTCGTCGAGGTCGGCGACTTCACCGGCGCCGCGGTGACCGCCGCAGTGGGTGACGCCATGACCGGTGTGGTCTTCGTCGGCATGGCCGGCAAGCTCGCCAAACTCGCGGCCGGCATCCTGATGACCCACTACACCCGCTCCACTGTGGATCTGTCCCTGCTCGGCGCGGTGACCGCCGAGGCCGGCGGCGACCCGTCGCTCGTCGCCGCCGTGACCGAGGCGAACACCGGGCGGCACGCGTACGAGCTGTGGGAGGCCGCCGGGCTGCTCGCCCCGGCCGGCGACCTGCTCTGTCAGCGGGTCCGCCAGGTGCTGCGGCGCTTCGCCGGGCCGACGGTCACAGTGGACGTGGCGATGGTCGACTTCGCCGGAGCCCACGTCGTCGCCTCGTCCGGCCGGTGGCCCCGGTGACCCGGGTGCCGTCTCCGGTGACGGTGGTCGGTCTGGATGCCGCGGGCGCCCCGCCGCACCCGGCGCTCGCCCCGGTGCTCGCCGCCGCCGGGCTGGTGGTCGGCGCCGCCCGGCACCTGGCCGCGGTGCCCGTGCCGGCCGGAGCGGACACCATCACCCTCGGGCCGCTCGCCCCCGCCCTGGGCCGCCTCGCCGAGGCCGTCGACGCCGGGGTGCCCGCCGTGGTGCTGGCCAGCGGCGACCCCGGCCTGTTCGGCATCGTCCGGCGGCTGCGCGCGGCCGGGCTGCCGCTGCGGGTGGTGCCGGCGGTGTCCAGTGTGGCCGCCGCGTTCGCCCACGCCGGGCTGCCCTGGGACGGCGCGGCAGTGGTCAGCGCCCACGGGCGCGACCCCCGAGCCGCAGTGAACGCCTGCCGGGCGCTGCCGTTGGTCGCCGTGCTCACCGCGCCCGGCGCCGGCGCCGCCGAGCTGGGCGCCGGCCTGATCGGCTGGTCCCGCCGACTGCTGGTCGCCGTGCACCTGGGCACCGCCGCCGAACGGATCCGCGCGGTGACCCCCGAGCAGGCCGCCGCCGAGACCTGGGCCGACCCGCACGTCCTGCTCAGCCTCGCCGCCGCGGTCCCCGCCGCGTCCGCGCTCGCCGACGGCGCGTTCGATCGGGCCACGGTCGGCGGGATGCGCGCCGACAACCAGCCCGCCGCCGCGCCGGCCGGCGGCTGGGCGCTGCCGGAGGACCGGTACGCCCACCGCGACTCCATGATCACGAAATCGGAGGTGCGTGCCCTCGTCGTCGCCCGGCTACGCCCTCGACTGGGCCGGCTGATCTGGGACATCGGTGCGGGCAGCGGCTCGGTCGGCATCGAGTGCGCGCTGCTCGGCGCGGCCGTGCTCGCCGTCGAACAGGACCCCGAGGCCGGCGCGACCGTCCAGGCCAACGCCGCCGCGCACGCCGTGCACGTCCGGCTCGTTACCGGACGTGCCCCGGCGGCCCTGGCCGGTCTCCCCGAGCCGGACGCGGTCTTCGTCGGCGGTGGCGGTGTCGACGTCCTCACCGCCGTGGTGGCCCGTCGACCCGAGCGGGTGGTGCTCACCCTGGCCGCACTGGACCGGGTCGCACCGGCAGTGGGTCTCCTGCGCGCCGCCGGCTACACCGTCGAGGGCAGCCAGCTCTCCGCCGCCCGCCTCGCCGACCTGCCCGGCGGGTCGATCCGCCTCGCGGCCACCAACCCGGTGGTCGTCCTCACCGGGGAGCGCCAGTGACCGACCAGAACCCACCCGCCCGGATCGGCCTGGTGGCGGCCACCGCCGCCGGCCGCCGGCACGCCGACACGGTGGCCGCCGCGTGGCCGCACGCCCGGCTGGTCGAGGGGGAGACCGTCGCCGACGCGCTGCGGACCGCCTGGACCCTGTGTGACGCGGTGATCGCGTTCCTGGCCACCGGGGCGGTGGTGCGGATCGTGGCGCCACTGCTCGACGACAAGCGCACCGACCCGGCGGTGGTGGTCGTAGACGAGGCCGCCCGGCACGCCGTGGCGCTGCTCGGTGGGCACGCCGGCGGGGCCAACGCCCTCGCCGAGCAGGTCGCCGCCCTGCTGGACGCCCGACCGGTGATCACCACCGCCACCGACGCTGTCGACCTGCCGGGGCTGGACACCCTCGGCTGGCCCGTGCAGGGCGCTGTCGCCGCGGTGTCCCGGGCCATCCTGGACGGCGAGCCGGTCCGGCTGGTCGCCGACGTCGACTGGCCGTTGCCCGCCCTGCCCCCGAACGTGCGCGCCGCCGACGGCGACACGACGGAGGAGGACACGCCGGACGGCGGGTACCGGCTGCTGGTCACCGACCGGGTCGTGCCGCCCGACGAGCGGACCGCCGTGCTGCGGCCGCCGTCGCTGGTCGCCGGCGTGGGCGCGAGCAGGGGCGTACCCGCCGCCGAGGTGGCGGAGCTGCTGCACCGGGTGCTGGCCGAGGCCGGCCTCGACCCGGCGAGCCTGCGCTGCCTGGCCACCGCCGACATCAAGGCCGACGAGGCGGGCATCCGCAGCACCGTCGACGCTCTCGGCGTACCCCTGGTGACCTGGCCGGCGACGCGGCTGGCCGCGGTCGACGTGCCGCACCCCAGCGAGGTGGTCCGCGCCGCGGTCGGCACGCCGAGCGTGGCGGAGGCCGCGGCCCTGCTCGGCCCGGACGGCCGGGCCGACGACGCGACGCTGCTGGTGGGCAAGACCGCGACGGCGATGGCCACAGTGGCGGTGGCCCGGCACGCGCCACGTGGCCGGCTGGCCGTCGTCGGCCTCGGACCGGGCGCCGCCGACCTGCGTACCCCGCGCGCGGTGGCCGAGCTACGTCGCGCCGCCGTGGTCGTCGGCCTCGACCAGTACCTGGACCAGGTCCGCGACGTGCTCCGCCCGGGGACCCGGGTGCTCTCCAGCGGGTTGGGCGCGGAGGAGGCACGGGCGCGCGCCGCCGTCGCCGAGGCCGCCGCCGGCCGGGCGGTAGCGCTGATCGGCTCCGGCGACGCCGGGGTGTACGCGATGGCCAGCCCCGCCCTGGAGTACGCCGACGAGCGGATCGACGTGGTGGGCGTACCCGGAGTCACCGCCGCACTGGCCGCCGGGGCGCTGCTCGGCGCGCCGCTCGGCCACGACCACGCCTACCTGAGCCTGTCCGATCTGCACACCCCGTGGGACGTCATCGAGCGGCGGGTGACCGCCGCCGCCGAGGGTGACTTCGTCACGCTCTTCTACAACCCGCGCAGCCGGGCCCGCGACTGGCAGCTCGGCAAGGCACTCGGCATCCTCGCCGCGCACCGGCCACCGGACACCCCGGTCGGCGTGGTGCGCAACGCCAGCCGCCCCGGCGAACGGGTGCACCTCGCGACAGTGGCCACGCTCGACCCGTCCATCGTCGACATGTACAGCGTCGTGGTCGTCGGCAGCACCGACACGCGACTGGTCGCCGGCCGGATGGTCACACCCCGGGGGTACCGGTGGCGCTCGTGACGATCGACGCCTGCCAGGGCTGCGGGGCCTGCCTGCTCACCTGCCCCACGCACGCGATCCGACCGGTCGCCGGTGGCCTCACCGTCCGCGCCGACCGGTGCACCGGCTGCCTGGAGTGCCTGGAGATCTGCCCGGTCGACGCGATCCGCGTCGTCGAGCCCGACAGTGCTGAAGGAGCCCGATGAACCGGGTGGTGCATCCCATCGAGGTCGAGTCGTACCGCATCCTGCGCGAGCGCGTCGACCTGTCGCACCTGCCGCCGCTGAGCCGCGCGGTGACCGAGCGGGTGGTGCACGCCAGCGCCGACCTCGCGTACGTCGACGAGCTGGTCTGCGACGAGGCCGCCCTGGAGTCAGGGCTGGCCGCGCTGCGCGCCGGGGCGCCAGTGGTCACCGACGTGGCGATGGTCGCCGCCGGCATCACCCGGGCCGGCCTGGAACTGGTCTGCCCGGTCGCCGAGCCGGCCGCCGCCGCCCTGGGCCGCACGGCCGGCATCACCCGCTCGGCGGCGGCCGTCCGGATCGCCCTGGAGCGGGTCGGACCGGGCGCGGTCTGGGTGGTCGGCTGCGCGCCCACCGCGCTTGTCGAACTACTCACGCTGGACGCCGCGCCGGCGCTGGTCGTCGGTCTGCCGGTCGGCTTCGTGGGCGCCGCCGAGTCGAAGGCGGCGCTGCGGGCCAGCGGCCTGCCCGCCGTGTCCAACGTGGGTGAGAAGGGTGGCTCGGCGGTCGCCGCCGCCGCCCTCAACGCCCTGCTCTACGTCGAGGAGAAGTCATGACCGGGTTGGTCATCGTCGGGCACGGCACGCGTAGCGCGGCCGGGGTCGAGCAGTTCGCCGCTCTCGTCGAGCGGGTCCACGGTCGAGGTGACATCGGCGACGTCGAGGGCGGCTTCATCGAGCTGTCCCGCCCACCGCTGACCGACGCGGTCGGCGCGCTCGTCGCCCGCGGGCACCGGGCGCTGGTGGCGCTGCCGCTGGTACTCACCGGCGCCGGCCACGGCAAGGGCGACATCCCCGCCGCGATGGCCCGCGAGCAGCGGCGCCACAGCGGGCTGAGCTACCGCTACGGCCGCCCGCTCGGCCCCCACCCGCTGCTGCACGAAGCCCTCGAACAACGCATCGACGCCGCACTGGCCGGTGCCGACCGGGCCGGCACGTGGGTCGCGTTGATCGGGCGGGGGTCCACCGACCCGGACGCCAACGCCGAGGTCGCCAAGGTCGCCCGGCTGCTCTGGGAGGGGCGCGGCTACGCGGGCGTGGAGCCGGGCTTCATCTCCCTGGCGCAACCGTCGGTGCCGGAGGTGCTGGAGCGGCTGCGCCGCCTCGGCGCGCGCCGGATCGTGGTGGCGCCGTACTTCCTGTTCGCCGGGGTGCTGCCGGACCGGATCGTCGCCCAGTCGGCCGAGTTCGCCGCCGCCCACCCCGACCTGGACGTCCGCGTCGCCGAGGTGATCGGCGACTGTGACGCCCTCGCCGACCTCGTCCTGGAGCGGTACGCCGAGGCGCTGGGCGGGGACATCCGGATGAACTGCGACACCTGCGCGTACCGGGTGTTGATGCCCGGCTTCGCGGACAAGGTGGGTCGCCCGCAACGCCCGCACGACCACCCCGACGACCCGGTCGGCCACCACCACCACCACGACCACCACGACCACGCACACCACGACCACGCACACCACGGCCACGGCTCGGTCGCCGTGGTCGGCGGCGGGCCGGGGCCCGACGACCTGATCACGGTACGTGGAAAGGCGCTGCTCGACGCGGCGGACGTCGTGGTGGTCGACCGACTCGCCCCGCAGGGGCTGCTCGCCGGGCTGCGCCCCGACGTGCTGGTGGTCGACGCCGCGAAGGTGCCCCGTGGCCCGTCGATGGCCCAGGAGGCGATCAACGAGGCCCTGGTGTCGCACGCCCGTGCCGGTCGCCGGGTGGTCCGGCTCAAGGGTGGTGACCCGTACGTCTTCGGGCGCGGCCACGAGGAGGTGCAGGCCTGCGTGGCGGCCGGCGTACCGGTGACTGTGGTCCCGGGGGTGAGCAGTGCGCTCGCCGCCCCGGCCCTCGCCGGCGTACCTGTGACGCACCGGGGTGTGGCGCACGACGTCACTGTCGTGTCGGGGCACCTGCCGCCCGGGCACCCCGACTCGCTCGTCGACTGGGCGGCGCTGGCCCGGGCCCGGGGCACCGTCGTGTTGTTGATGGCCGTCGACACCATCGCCAAGATCGCGACCGTGCTGATCGAGCACGGCCGTGCCCCGGAGACCCCGGTGCTGGCGGTGCAGGACGCCGGGCTGCCCGCGCAGCGGTCCGTGCCCGCCCGGCTGGATGAGATCGGCGCCGTCGCCGCCCGGGAAGGTGTCGGCCCGCCCGCCGTCTTCGTCCTCGGCCCGGTGGTCGCCCTCACCACCACCGGGCCGACGGTCTGACGACTACTCGCTGCGGGCGGTGTCCGGCCCGGTGATGCGTTCCAGCAGCGGCAGGGTGGAGGCGATGACGCCGAGGCAGGCGGCCAACCCGACGACGACGATCACATAGAAGCGCGGCTCCGGCGCGACGAGCGTGTAGTCCATCTGCGCCCGCAGGAACAGGTGGGCGGCCAGCAGGCCCATGCCGATGGCGACGGCGGCGACGGCGAGCATCGGCACGGCGCTCTCCAGCGCCACCACCCGACGCAGGATCCGCACCGGCGCGCCGCTGAGGCGCAGGAGGCTGAACGGGCGTCGGCGTTCGGTGAGACCGCCGATGACGCTGACCGCGAGGCTGCACCCGCCGAGCGCGAGACTGGCCACGATGATGACGTTGGCCAGTTGTTCCCAGCCGCGCATCGTGTTCGCGAAGTCCGACTCGAAGTCGCCGGGCACGTTCGGCCCCGTCCAGAAGGTCGGGAAGGCGACCTCCAGCACGGTGCGGGTGCGCTCGACGGCGGTGGCGGAGCCGTCCGTGCCGACGACCATCGCCCCGACCGGTAGCCGTTGGAGTTCGTCGAGGGTCAGCGACGCGGCGGGCCAGACCGTCTCGGGCGACGCCGACTCCCGCCAGCGGCTGAGGCCCATCGGCACCTCGATGACGCTCGCGCCGTCGGCGCACCGACCGTACGCGCTCGGGAGGTCGGTGCACGCGATCACCCCGACCTCGCCGGAGTCGGTCACCACCGGGTTCTCGCGGATGGCGGTCGCGGACCGCACTCCGGTGATCGCCCGTAGCTCGGCGAAGAGCGTGTCGGGCACCGACGTCGCCTTCTCGTCGAAGACGGCGGTCACCGTGCCCGCGTCGGTCGAGCCGATCGGCGCCGGCCCGCGGTTGGCGATGATCGTGGTGATCACGCCGACGGCCACACTCGTCACGAAGAGCGCGAGCATGATGCCGCTGATCGCCCGGAAGCCGGCCTTCGGGTTGTCGGCCAGGCGGCGCGCGGCGATGAGCGTGGCCGGGCGGTTGGCGTACCGGGCCAGGACCCGGGCACCGACCATCGTCAGCCACGGGCCGGCGAAGACCAGGCCGACCATGATGAGCAGCAGGCCGGGCAGGAACACCGCCGCCTGGCCGTCGGAGGTCTCGGGCCGGAAGCCGATGGCGAAGAGCAGCACGGCGACGCCGAGCACCATCGGGATCAACCGGTACGCGCGTGGCGCGCGGGGGGTGACTCGCCGGGTGACGCCCAGCGGCGAGATCCGTACCCGGCGCAGCGAGACCTGGGCCGCCAGCGCCGCGCCGGCCGGGACGCCGAGAGCCACGAGCAGGATGTCCAGCACGCCCAGGGACATGTCGCTGGGGAAGAACGGCATGCCGGTGAACGGGATGCCCGCGAGCGGGTCGCGGAAGGCGTAGAACAGGCCGAAGCCGACGGCGGTGCCGGCGACTGCGGCGGCTGCCGCCTCCACCGCGGCGACCATCGAGATCTGCCGGGGTGTCGCGCCGACCAGGCGCATCGCGGCGAAGCGCTGCTCCCGACGGGCGGCGCTGAGGCGGGTGGCGGTGCCGATGAAGATCAGCACCGGGAACAGCAACCCGCCGGCGATCACGCCCAGGATGAGGTTCACAGTGGCCTCGGGGAGGGCCGGGCTGTCGCCGACACTGGTGACCTGCTGCGCGTTGGGCAGTTTGCCGACCTGGTCGGGGGTGCCGCCGGCGATGACGAGCAGGGTGTCCGGCGAGGTCAGCGCGGCCGGACCAACGGTGCCGAGGTCACGCCCCGGGTAGCGGTCGCCCAGTTGGTCGGCCGGGTGGTCGGCCAGCAGTTCGCGAAACGCGGGCGAGGCGTAGTACTCGCCGGGCCCCGGCGTGGTCGGGATACCGACCGGGGTCGGCGCTGTCGAGCCGGTGGCGGCGACGTCGATCCGAATGATCTGCTTGCCGTGGAAGTAGTCCTGCCGGTTCGACCACCACAGCGGGTCGGCGTCACCGGCCGAGGCGTTGGGATACATCGACGCGTACCGGGTGAGCTGGGAGTTGACCGCGTTGACCCCGGCGAGGGTGGTCAGCAGCAGCCCGCTGCCGACCGCGACGGCGGCGGCGATGACGATCAGGCGGGTGAGCGCCTCACGGCCGCCCGCCAGGACGAGGCGGAGCCCGAAGCGGATCACGGGGCGATCCGGTCCGGCGCGTTCACGCGCCCGTCGCGGACCATGACCTCGCGGTCGGCATACGCCGCGATCCTGGGCTCGTGGGTGACCAGGATGACAGTGGTGCCCTGCTCGCGGGCGGCGCCGACCAGCAGGTCCATCACCTGTTCGCCGGTGAGCGAGTCGAGCGCGCCGGTCGGCTCGTCGGCGAAGAGCACCTGCGGCTCGGCGACCAGGCCGCGGGCCAGGGCGACGCGTTGCGCCTGCCCGCCGGAGAGTTCACCCGAGCGCCGCTGCTCCAGGCCGTCCAGGCCGAGGCGCGCGAACCAGTCGTACGCCTTGGGCAGCGCCTGCTTTCGGCGTACGCCGCTGAGCAGCAGTGGCAGCGCGACGTTCTCCACAGCGGTGAGCTCGGGGACGAGTTGACCGAACTGGAACACGAAACCGAACCGGTCCCGGCGCAGGCTGCTGCGCTCGGTCTCGGCCATGGCGTGCACCCCGGCCCCGTCGAAGAGGATCTCCCCGGAGTCGGGCACCAGGATGCCGGCCAGGCAGTGCAGCAGGGTGGACTTGCCCGAGCCGCTGGGGCCCATGACGGCGAGGATCTCACCGGCCTCCACGGCGACGTTGGCGCCGCGCAGGGCGGGGGTCTGACCGAAGGAGAACTCCACGTCGCGCGCTTCGATCACGACGCTCACGGCCGCACCTCTTTCCGCAGGGCGTCCAGTCGGGCGCCGGTCATCTCGATCCATCGGAGGTCCGCCTCGAGGTGGTAGAGGCCGTGGTCGGCGAGCAGCGCGTCGACCAGGCTGCCGGCGCGCTTGATCTCGGTCAGCTCACGCATGCGGTGCAGGTGCGCGCTGCGCTGGGTGTCGAGGTATTCGGCGGCCGGCCGGTCCAGCATCAGCGCGAGCACGACCTTGGCGAAGAGCACCGTCTGCAGGTGTGGCTCCGGGTCGACCGGTTGGGTCAGCCACTGCTCGACCTCGGTCGCGCCGACGTTGGTGATGATGTAGCGCTTGCGGTCCGGGCCGGAGCCGGGGGCGACGTCGCTGATCACCACCTTGCCGTCGCGGGCCAGTCGGCTGAGGGTGGAGTAGACCTGGCCGAACGGCAGTGGCTTGCCCCGGCCGAAGAAGGCGTCGTAGTCGCGCTTCAGGTCGTATCCGTGGCTGGGCTCCCGTTCGAGGAGGCCGAGGAGGGTCAGTGGCACGCTCATGCCAGCAGACTACACCGAGGGTATACCCCGCGTATATACCCTCGGTGTGTTGCGGGTCGTGCCTGGTCAGCCTGTCAGGGCACGGGCCAGGGCGTAGCCGGCGGTGGCCGCGGCGAGCCCGGCGGCCACGCTGCCCAGCGCGTTGGTCAGCGCGAGGAGTCGATGGCCGCTCCTGGTCAGCCGCAGCGTCTCGTAGCTGAACGTGGAGTAGGTGGTCAGCGCGCCGCAGAACCCGGTGCCGAGCAACGCGCTGACCGCCGGGCCGGCCGGCCACCCGACCAGGACGCCGAGCAGCAGCGACCCGGCCACGTTGACGAGCAGCGTGCCCCAGGGGAACGCCGAGCCGTGCCGGGACTGCACGGCCCGGTCGGTGAGGTAGCGCAGCGGCGCGCCGACGGCCGCGCCCAGGGCGATCAGCAGCACTGTCATCGGCTCGCCCGCCGCAGCAGCCCGGCGGTGAGGGCGTCGCCCAACCCGACGGCGACGAGCGCCCCGAGCACCGTCGCGGCGAGATACGCCAGCGCGGTGCCCGGTGCGCCCGCGACGATCGCCTGCTGGACGTCGACCGCGTAGGCGGAGAAGGTGGTGAACCCGCCCAGCACCCCCACCCCGAGGAACGGGCGAGCCAGGGGGTGTCCACCGTCGAGGTGCCCGAGCACCGCCATCAGCACGCCGATCAGCAGGCAGCCGGACGTGTTGATGCTGAACGTGGCCCACGGGAAGCCGGTCGGTGGGTGCGGGGCGACGTGTTGCAGGCCGGCCCGGGCCAGCGCGCCGAGCATCCCTCCGGCCGCGATCGTGGCGAGGATCGTCGCTGGGCGCGTGGTCAGCTCGCGGCGGTCGGCGGGAACGCGCAGATCGACGTCGGGGTCGGTACGTGGCTCGAACGGTTCTGGCACGACTCCTCAGCGTAGTGCCGGCGGCCGCGGCGTCAGCGCGCTGCCGCCCACAGCGGCGTCAGTTACCGCCGGCGGCAGCGCGTCAGCGCACCGCAGCGACCGCGGCGTCCGGGCCGCCTCGCCAGAGGGTGCCCACCTCGCTGAAGCCGGCCGCGGTGAGCGCGGCCAGGTGCCAGGAGACCGGCGGGTTCCACTCGGGGCTGTGCCCGGTCGGGTAGATCGAGTGTCGCTGGGCGACCAGCGGGGCGAGCGCAGGGTCGGCGCCGGCCCGCGCCCACCAGTCCGACCAGGACAGCATCGAGCCGGCGGCGTACCGGGCGTTGCGGCGGTCCCGGGCGCGGTCCATCAGCCGCTTGGACAGCTCCGGCAGCGTGTCGTCGGGCATGTGGTCGGCGTTGACGAAGACGCCGCCCGGTCGCAGCACGTCGCGCAGTTCGGCGTAGAGCTGCCCGAGCCGGTCGGCCGGCAGCCAGTGCAGGGCGGTGGCGGTGAGCACGGCGTCGTACTCGTGGTGGGGGAGCGTGGATCGCCAGTCGGGGGTGCCGAGGTCGGCCGTGATGATGGTGGCCCGGTCGGCCAGCGACGCGTCGGCGATGGCGAGCAGCGCCGGGTCGAGGTCGACAACTGTCGTCTGCGCGGCGGGGAAGCGCGCAAGCGTCCGCAGCGAGATGGTGCCGGTGCCGCCGGCCAGGTCGAGCACGCGCGGTGGCCGGCCGTCGAGGACCGCGTCGACGGCGTCGAGCATGGACGTGAACCGGTGTTCCCGGTCCGGGAGGTAGGCCTCCTGCTGGCGGTCCCAGCTCTCCTGCCAGGCCCAGGGATCCACGATGTAAGGACTCATGGCGATCAGGCTAGTTACGGTGCGAGTCCGTTGTCCAGACCTTGTTGCACATCTTTTGCAATTGCGAGAAGATGGCAGGGCGATGATCAGAGTGACGCCGGGTCGGGCATCCGCCCGGCCCGGCGTCGTCCTTCTGACGGGGTCAGACCGTGGCGTCCACCTGGCTCGCGTCGGCTCGGGCCGGCTCGTCGCGACGGGCCAGCCGCAGCGCGCCGAGGAGCACGCCCAGGCCGGCCAGGGTCAGCGCGGCGCCGGCCCAGATCGGCGAGGTGTAGCCGAGTCCGGCGGCAATGGTCACACCGCCGATCCAGGCGCCCAACGCGTTGCCGAGGTTGAACGCGGCGATGTTCGCCCCGGACGCCAGCGTCGGCGCCTGGTGGGCGTACCGCA
The DNA here is from genome assembly GCF_018070365.1 of Micromonospora sp. D93. Taxonomy (NCBI): domain Bacteria; kingdom Bacillati; phylum Actinomycetota; class Actinomycetes; order Micromonosporales; family Micromonosporaceae; genus Micromonospora; species Micromonospora sp. D93. Next base: position 69,852 of record NZ_JAGPXW010000021.1, read on the forward strand.
TGATCCGCATTTGCAGCGGCGGCACGGTGGCGAAGCCGAACCCGCCCATCAGCACCAGCGCGACGATGGTCAGCATCGGGTTCGTGGCGGTCAACGCGAAGCCGACGAGCACCACGGTGAGCACCGCCAGGACGGTGACCAGGGTGCGCGACAGTGACCTGTCCGCCGCCCGACCGCCGAGCAGGTTGCCAGCGAACAGCCCCACTCCGAAGAGGACGAGCAGCCACGGCACGGTGCTGGTGGCGAAGCCGCTGACCTCGGTGAGCGTGTAGGCGATGTAGGTGAACGCGCCGAACATCCCGCCGAAACCCAGGACGGTGATCACCAGGGAGAGCCAGACCTGGGCGTGGGTGAAGGCCCGCAACTCGCCGCGCAGCCCACCGGCCGGGCGGTCGGCGTTGGCGGTGTCGCCCACCGGGATGAGCAGGGCCAGCCCGATCAGGGCGACCACCCCGATGGCGGTGATCGCCCAGAACGTCGACCGCCAGCCGAAGTGCTGCCCCAGGAAGGTGCCGAACGGCACGCCGAGCACGTTCGCGATGGTCAGGCCGGCGAACATCATGGCGATGGCGCCCGCCCGGCGGGCCGGTGCGACCAGGCCGGCGGCGACCACGGCGCCGATGCCGAAGAATGCGCCGTGGCAGAGCGCGGCGACGATCCGGCCGGTCATCATCACGGCGTAGTCGCCGGCGACGGCGGAGAGCAGGTTGCCGATGATGAAGAGCACCATCAGGCCGAGCAGCACCGGTTTGCGCGGCAGTCGGGTGACCGCGGCGGTGAGGACGACCCCGCCGACGGCCACGCTGAGCGCGTAGCCGGAGATCAGCCAGCCGGCCACCGGTTCGGTGACCGCGAAGTCGGCGGCCACCTCGGGCAACAGCCCCATGATCACGAACTCGGTGAGCCCGATGCCGAAGGCGCCGATGGCCAGCGCGATCAGGCCGGGCGGCAGGGACTTTTGGCGTACGGACATGGTCTTCCCATCGGGAGGGGGCAGATATGCGGCGCGTGCAACTACACGCGCCAGCAACGAAATACTTGCACGCGCTTTATATCGGCGCAAGCGTGGTAGCCTGAGGCCCGTCCAGATCACACCGAGGAGGCCGGCATGGGCATCGCCGACGACGCGGTCGAGATCCGCGCGCAGGGCTGGCGCACCCTCGCCGCCCTGCACGGGCTGATCGAGACCTCCCTGGAACGGGCCCTGCAGGCCGGCCACGGCCTCTCCGTCGTCGAATACACGGTGCTCGACGCGCTCTCCCGGCAGGACGGCTGGCACATGCGGATGAGCCAGCTCGCCCGCGCCGCCGCGCTCTCCGGCAGTGCCACCACCCGGCTGGTCACCCGCCTGGAGCAGCGAGGGCTGCTCACCCGGATCCTCTGCGCCGACGACCGACGCGGCATCTACACCGAGCTGACCCCGGCCGGCTCCGAGCTGCTCGCCCAGACCCGACCGACCCACGACCGGGTGCTCACCGACGCGCTCGCCGAGGCGGAGGCCACCCCCGAGCTGGCGCCGCTGGTCGACGCCCTGCACCGGCTGCCAGCCGCCCGCTGACCGTCCGGCCGGCCCGGGGTGACGGCGGGCGTACGGTACCCGCAGCCCCACCGGGACCGTCGCGCCAAGGAGGCAGCCGATGCAGGACCGCACCCCTCGTCCGGAGGAACTGGAGCCGATCGAGCGCGCCAGCATCGACGAGCTGCGCGCCCTGCAACGCGACCGACTGCGCTGGTCGGTGCGGCACGCGTACGACAACGTGCCGCACTACCGGCGGGCGTTCGACGCGGCCGGGGTGCACCCCGACGACTGCCGGGATCTCGACGAGCTGGCGCGCTTCCCGTTCACCGGCAAGGCCGAGCTGCGGGAGAACTATCCGTTCGGCATGTTCGCCGTACCCCGCGAGCGGGTGGCCCGTCTGCACGCCTCCTCCGGCACCACCGGTCGGCCGACAGTGGTCGGCTACACCCGCGACGACCTGCGCACCTGGGCGCGCCTGATGGCCCGCTCGATCCGCGCCTCCGGTGGCCGTCCCGGCGACCGGGTGCACGTCGCGTACGGCTACGGGCTCTTCACCGGCGGCTTGGGCGCGCACTACGGCGCCGAGGAGCTGGGTTGCACTGTCATCCCGGTCTCTGGGGGCATGACCGAGCGTCAGGTCATGCTGATCCGCGACTTCGAACCCGAGGTCATCATGGTCACGCCCAGCTACCTGCTGGCCATCGTCGACGAGATGCGCCGCCAGGGCATCGACCCGCGCGCCACCTCACTGCAGGTGGGCATCTTCGGGGCCGAGCCGTGGACCGAGGACATGCGCCGGGAGATCGAGCAGCAACTGGACATCCACGCCGTCGACATCTACGGGCTCTCCGAGGTGATGGGCCCCGGCGTGGCGACCGAGTGCGTCGAGACCAAGGACGGGCTGCACCTCTGGGAGGACCACTTCTACCCGGAGATCATCGATCCGGTGAGCGGGGCGGTGCTGCCCGACGGCGAGCGGGGTGAGCTGGTGTTGACCTCCCTGACCAAGGAGGCGATGCCGGTCGTGCGCTACCGCACCCGAGACCTGACCCGGCTGCTGCCCGGCACCGCCCGGCCGATGCGCCGGATCGAGAAGATCACCGGCCGGACCGACGACATGATGATCCTGCGTGGGGTGAACATCTTCCCCACCCAGATCGAGGAGCTGATCCTGCGTACCCCGCAGTTGTCGCCGCACTTCCAGTGCGTCCTCGATCGACACGGTCGGCTGGACACCCTGACGGTACGTGTGGAACGGCGGACCGACGTCGACGTGGACGCCGCCGAGCGGGCCGGCGGCACGCTGGTGCAGTTGGTGAAGAACACCATCGGTGTCAGCGTGGCGGTCGACGTCCTCGCCCCGAACACTGTGGAACGGTCGATGGGCAAGATGCGCCGCATCGTCGACCAACGGTCTGCCTCGATCTCGCCGTCAACATAGGATCCTGCCCATGCGCGTGCTGGTGGTCTCCGCCCCGCTCGTCGGGCACGTCTTTCCGCTGGTGCCGCTCGCCGTCGCGTTACGCGACGCCGGCCACGACGTGCTGGTGGCCACCGGCGGCGGTGCTCTGGCCGCCGCCGATGCCGGTCTGCCGGTGCACGACATCGCACCGGGCTTCGACTTCGGGCGGATCGCAATGCGGGTCTTCCCCCGCCATCCGCTGATCGCGCGGGCGGAAATGGCCGGCACCGCCGGCACCCGGGGCGCCGGCCTGCTGTTCGGCACGCTCAACGACCAGCTCACCGACCCGGTCGTCGCGCTGGCCACCCGGTGGCGGCCGGATCTGGTGTTGTACGAGCCGTTCGCGGTCGCCGGTGCGGTGGCCGCCGCGCGGCTCGACGTGCCAGCCGTACGCCAGGAGAACGCCCTCTTCGACGGCCGGGACCTGGTCCGCGCCACCGTCGCCCGACTCGGCGCCGCACTGCGCCGGCACGGCCTCACCGAGCTGCCCGCGCCGGCCGCCGCCCTCGCCGTGGCCCCACCCAGCGTCGCCACCCAGGGCGGCTGGCCGATGCGCTACACGTCCTATGTCGGCGGCGGTGAGCTGCCGGCCTGGCTGCGCGAGCCGGGTGAGCGCCCGCGGATCCTGGTCACCCGCAGCACTCTGACCGGCCCCGGCGACCGGGGGCCGATGCCCGCCGTGGTGGCCGCCGCAGCCGAGGTGGACGCCGAGATCGTGCTGGTCCGTCCCGACGAGCGCTCGGCCCGCTCGTTGCCCGGCAACGTGCGGGTGGTCGACTGGATCCCGCTCGACGAGGCGCTGCCGGCGAGCGCGGCGCTTGTGCACCACGGCGGGGCGGGCAGCGCGCTCGGCGCGCTCGCCGCCGGCCTGCCCCAGCTGGCCACCACCGGTCCGGGGGACCGGCGGCACAACGCCGAGCTGGTGGCCCGCCGGGGCGCCGGCCTGGCGCTGCGCCCCCGGGACATCACCGCGCGATCGCTGACCCAGCTGCTCACCGACGAGCGCCTGCGTACCGCTGCCGCGCAGGTCGGCCGCGAGATCGCCGCGATGCCACCACCGACCGACCTCGTCGCGCGCCTGGCGGCACTGGTCTGACTCCCACTCCGTGGGTGCGGGGTGCCTGCCCACCCCGCGCCCCCACAGGTCGAGGACCCCAGTTGAGCGTCGTTGCCCTCGGCCTCAGCGTCGGCAACGAATGAAGCCGAGGAGGCGTCGTGCTCGCTGAACCCACTGGCAGCCCGGACACGGTCCTCGTCTGCGTCCGAGGTAACTCCGGCTCGGGCAAGAGCAGCATCGCCCGCGAGCTACGACGCCAGCACGGCCGGGGTTGCGCCCTGGTCGAGCAGGACTACCTGCGCCGCATCGTGCTGCGTGAGCGGGACAAGCCCGGCGGTGCGGCACCGGCGTTGATCGGGCAGACCGTCCGGTTCGCGCTGGACCACGGCTATCACGTCGTGCTGGAGGGCATCATGCACAGCAGCCACTACCGGAGCATGCTGACCTCCCTGCGGGACGACCACCGCGGCCGGTCGCTGTTCTGCTATCTCGACGTGTCCCTGGCCGAGACCCTGCGCCGGCACCTCACCCGCCCGCAGGTCAGTGAGTTCACCGCCGAGCACATGAGCGGCTGGTACGCCGCCCATGACGTCCTGGACTGGCCTGACGAACTCGTCCTACCCGAGACCACCGGGCTGAACGAGGCCGTCACGACCATCGCCGCTGTGGCTGGGCTACCCCAGACCGGACGCGACGACGACCTGCTTCCGATTGCGCCGCCCCCGTAGAGCAGCTCAGCCGCCTACTGACTCGGCCATGATCATGGTCCCACTCCGCGTGGCCACACCGGACGACCGGTCTGCTGCGGCAGGATGACCGGATGCGACACGTCGTGCTGTTCCACTCCGTGTACGGGCTGCGGCCCGCCGTGCGCGCCGCCGCCGACCGGATGCGCGCCGCCGGGCACCAGGTGAGCACCCCCGACCTGTACGGCGTCCCGGCCACCGACAGCGTCGAGGACGGCTTCGCGCTGCTCGACAAGATCGGCCACGAGGTGGTTCTGGACCGGGCCCGGGCCGCGCTGCGTGACCTGCCACCGGAGACGGTCCTCGCCGGGTTCTCGATGGGCGCCGGCGTGGCCGGGGCGCTACTGGCCGAACGCCCCGCCGCAGCCGGTCTGCTCCTGCTGCACGGCACCGGTGGCGCCCCGGACGCGGTCCGACCCGGGTTGCCGGTGCAGCTGCACCTCGCCGACCCCGATCCGTACGACGCGCCGGACGAGGTCGACGAGTGGCAGCAGGCCATGAACGATGCCGGTGCCGACCTGACGGTCTTCCGTTATCCCGGCGTGGGCCACCTGTTCACCGATCCGGACCTGGCCGAGCACTCCCCGGACGCCTCCGCGGCGGCCTGGCCACGCGTGCTGGCCTTCTTGGAGGCCCGCTGATCGCCAGACCCAGCCACTCTCACCTGTTGCGATGCCTCCGAAACGTGAGGACAGATTCTCGGTAACGACGGACGTGGCGGCGTGAACGAAACGGCCCTCAGCGTCGTCGGTCTGATCCTGCCCGAAGCCCGAAGCCCCAAGCGCGACTTGGTCGGTGATGTCGCAAACGATTCAGCTCCAAAGGGCGCCGACCAACACCTCCCCACCCCGCGCCAGCAGCCGCCAACTGTCCTCCCGCAGCGGCGCCTGCCGGGTCAACAGTTCCGCAGGCGTCGACGGCATCGGCGGGCAGCCGAAGCGTGTAGCCCGGTGGCGCGGTGATCAGGACCCCGGCCGGCGCCCGCCGCTCGCGGGCCGGCTCCAGAATGCGGCGCAGATTGACGCGGGCCGCCGCGGTCGACAGGCCCACCTGTGTCGATCTCGACCTCAAGCGGCCCGAGCACCCGTAGCAGCATGACGGGACCAATCCTAGTCACGCTGGTGGGCTGCTCACCCGCTCCCGCTGGACAACGCCGTAGCGGTCGGCGACACCCCGGCCCACCCAGGTCGGCGGCATCGCGGCGAGAATGTGGCATGGAGTTTCTGTGTTACCACCGCGACCGGCCCGGCTCGGCGGCGTTGCGCGACGAGCTGCTGGACGCGCACTGGTCCTACATGGACCGGTACGCGGCGGGGATGATCGCCCGTGGCCCGACCTTCGTCGGTGCCACGCCCACCGGCAGCGTGCACATCGTCGACGTGCCCGACCCGGCCGCCGCTCGAGCGTTCGCCTTCGAGGAGCCGAACTACCAGGCCGGCGTGTACCGGGACGTGGCGGTGCGCCGGTGGCGCAACACGTTGGGCCGCACCATGTGGGACTTCCCTGGCGGTCGGAACGGCGGCAACCGCTATCTGGTGCTCGGTCTCGGCGCCGGGCAGGCCGCCGACCTGGCCCTGCCGCCCGACCCGGACGAGCTGATCGCGTACGGGCCTCTGCTGGCCGACGACGGCGTCACCTGGCTCGGCACCGCCGTGCTGCTCCGGGCGCCGAATCCGGACGCGGCACGCGCCATCCTGACGGCGGACCGGTACGCCGACGTCGAGGTGCACAACTGGCAGTTCGGCGGGAGGCCGTCCTGAGCCGCCTGGTCCCTCGATCATGTGATGCCGGGTAGTCGTCGAAGGGGCCGGTCCGAGCCTCGTGGCATCACGTGATCATCGGAGTCAGGCGGAGGCTGCCAGGCCGTCCGGTCGGCGGAGCAACGGCGGGCGGGGTATCGCCCGCACCGGGCCCGGCGGAGTGCCGACGTCGGCGAGCGTCCAGCGCCCGGCCGCACCCGATGGCGTGGTGCGGCTCGACGCGGCGGGCCGTCCGATGTCCCGGGGCGAGTTACCGCCCGCACCGCGAGGAGACAGGGACGCCGCTGTGGCGGGCGTCGGCGATACGTCGTCCGCCGCGGGGACGGCTCGGAGCCGGCGTGAGCCCGCCGTACGGTCGGTGTCGGGGCCCGACACGGCTGGACGGGCGGCCATCGTCGGGGCGGGGTTGGGTGGCATCAGCGCCGTCGGGCCGGTGGCACCGACCGGCCCCACCGGGGTCAGCGCCGCGAAGACGGCGTCGAGGCGTCCGGCCCGAGCGCCGACGGTGTCGAGGCGCACGATCTCGGCGCTCCTCGCCGCCGGGCCGTTGAGCGCGGCAGCGCGCCGGTCGGGCGGGTTGGCGTCCCGGTGCGCGCTGTCGAGGTGCGGGGCGCCGGCGGCCCGGCGCTGGAAGACGGCCCGCAGGGCGCGGGGCAACCGCTCGGTGGCGACCTGGCGCAGCGCGGGCGCGGCGAACGCGTACCCGTCGACGTGGTGGGGGAGCAGCAGCCCGACGGCGACCAGCCCGCGTAGTGCGGGTGCGGACCGGCCGGGCGTCCAGCCGAGCGCCCGGTCCACGGCCGCGCCGGAGATCAGGCCACCGAGGGTGCCGGCGGCCATCAGCACCGCCCGCCGCTCACCGTCGAGGTGGTCCAGTTCCGCGCCGACGGCCCGGCGTACCGCCTCGGGCAGCGGGAGCGCCGCCGGATCGGCACCGTCCACGACCGACGTGACGTACGCCGCCGCGTGCCCGGGGCGGCCTCCCACCAGCGGCAGCAGCCGGTCGACCAGGGCCACCGGCTGCCCGGCCCGGGTGAGCAGGTGGCGCAGCAGCCGCCCGGACTGCACAGTGGCCAGCGGTCCGATCGTCACCCGTCGGGCCGGGCCGGGTCGGGTGTCGGCCCACTGCGGCTGGTGCACGGTGAGCAGGGCCAACGGCAGCCCGCGCTCGGTCGCCGCGCTGAACAGCGCGTGCAGGAACCGGCTCACCGCCGGCGCGGCCCGGTCCAGGTCGTCGACCGCCACGATCAGCGGCCGGTGGGCGGCCAGGCGCAGCAGGACCTCCTGGCAGATCGCCGCGCCGGCGAGGGCGGTGGCCGAGCCGTCCGGGGTGGTCAGCATCCGCTGGAGCGCCGGGACGGCGGTGGCCACCCTGGTCGGCGGGAACAGCGGCGTCAGGGCGGCGACGAGCCGGTCGTGGACCGCTGCCGGGCCGTCGCTGGGCCGGATCCCGGCGAGGCCGCGGAGCAGGTGCGCGACCGGCGCCAACGCCTGATCGGGGTACGGCTGGCAGGTCGCCACGCACCAGCGGACCGCCCTGCCGTCCACCGTGGTCAGCCCTCGGGTCAGCTCGTGCAGCAGCCGGCTGCGGCCACTGCCGGTGGGGCCGACCAGGGAGATCCAACGTGGCGTCCTTTCCCGGATGGCCCAGCCCAGCTGGTCGCGGATGGTGGCCAGCTCGCGGCGTCGACCGATCAACGGGCCGTCGTGCCGGTCGGCGCCGGGGCGTACCGGGCCGACGGCGTGCCAGACCGGCATCGGTGGCACCCGGCCGGCGACCGGCACCGGTGTCAGCTGGCGCTGGGCGATCAGGCCGGCGGTGGCGCGGGCGGTGGCCGCGCAGAGCGCGACGGCGCCGGGTGCGGCGTACTCCTGCAGGCGGGCCGCGGTGGTGATCACCGCGCCGCTGGCGACGCCGTGCCCGCCGGTGACGACATCGCCCAGGTCGACCACGACCTCGCCGGTGGCGACCCCGACCCGGACGCGCAGCCTGATGTCGCCGACCATGTGCCGCCGGTCCAGCGCGGCCTGGATCTCGAGCCCGGCGCGCACCGCCCGGTACGCGTCGAAGCCGTCGGACTGCCGAGCGCCGAAGAGCGCCATCACGGCGTCGCCGATGTACTTCTCCACGACCCCCTGCCAGCGGTGCAGCACACCGGCGACGGTGTCGAAGTAGGCCCGCTGCAACGCTCGCACGTCCTCCGGGTCGAGCCGGTCCACCAGGGCCGTGGAACCGACGATGTCCGCGAAGAGGACGGTGACGACGCGCCTCTCCTGGGGTACCGGCCAGAGCGGGGTGACGGTCCGTTGCGTGTCGACGATGATGCTGGTGGTCATGGGTGTCGCACCGGCCCTTCTTCCCGCTGTTGCCTGATCACCTCCGGAGATTGGCATTCCTGGGCCGACGGGGGATCTGCAGAACGACGTATGTCGGCCACCTGCAACCTTTAGTCGCAAAGTCGACGCGAGGAGTACCACAAGCGGTAGGCGGCCGTAGAACGGTGCGGGGCCCTGTGATTAGGCTGCGTGGCATGGCCAGCGATGTGGACACCGCACCGCTCGTGGGCCGGGCCGAGCTCGTGCAGACGGTTCGGTCCGCGTTGCTCGGTGACGGCGCGCACGGGCAGACCGCTGCGGTCTTCCTGACCGGCGAGAGCGGTGTGGGAAAGACCCGGCTGTTGGGTGAGATCGGCGACCGCCTGCGGGAACGGGGCGCCGTGGTGCTCACCGGCAGCTGTCTGGACATTGGCGACGCCTCACCGCTGCACCCGCTGTTGCAGGCGCTGCGCCGGTTCGACACCGAGGTGTCCACCTCGCACGCCCGCACCTCCTCGGCGGTGCGGGGGCTGTTGCAGATGTTCGCCGACGAGACCGCCGGCCCGGACGGCGCGGGCGCGTTGCTGGAGCGGGTCTCCCGGGGCCTGCACCTGATCGCCGAGGGTCGTCCGTTGGTGCTGATCCTGGACGACCTGCAGTGGGTCGACCGCAGCACCCGGCAGCTCCTGCTCTACCTGCTCGCCGGCCTGGGCGATCTTCAGCTGTCGGTGTTGGCCGCGGTGCGTGCCGAGTCGTTGCAGGGCGCGCACCCGCTGCGCCGGGTGCTCACCGAGCTGCGTCGGCTGCGCACGGTGCGGGTGCTCGACCTGGTGCCGCTGGGGCGGGCCGACACCGAGACGCTCGCCGCCGCGGTGGTCGGCCGGACGCTGACCGCCGACGCGGCCGAGCAGGTGTGGCAGCGCAGCGGAGGCAACCCGTTCGTCATCGAGGAGCTGGCCCGGGATCTGCGCGACGGCCGCGACGGCCTGTCCGAGACGCTGCGGGAGATCTTCCTCGACCGGGTCGACGCGCTGCCCCAGCACGCGCACGCCGTGGTGCACGCGGTGGCCGCCGGTGTCGAGCCGGTGCAGCACTGGCTGTTGGCCGAGGTGCTGCGGATGCCAGAGGACGAGCTGATCGCCGCGGCGCGGGCCGCGGTGGCGCACCGGTTGCTGGTCGGCGCCGACGACGGCTACCGGCTGCGGCACCGCCTCGTCGCCGAGGTGCTGGCCCACGAACTGCTGCCGGCCGAGCGCTCCGGGCTGCATCGCCGCTACGCCGAGGCGCTGACCACGGCGCCGGCGGAGTTGCACCAGGCCCGGCTGGCGCACCACTGGCGGCTGGCCGGCGAGCCGGCGCGCGCCCTGCCGGCGGCGGTGGCAGCCGCCCAGGAGGCCGAGCGGCTGCACGGTTACGCCGAGGCGCACCGGCACTGGTCGGCGGCGTTGCAGCTGGCCGCCGAGCCGGGCCCGCTGACGGTGGACCGGGTCGAGTTGCTCGAGAACGCCGCCGAGGCGGCCCACCACTGTGGGGAGCACGCCCGAGCGCTGGCCCTGCTGGAGGAGCTGGCCGCGCTGCGGGGTGGCGAGCCGAGCTGCGCGCTGCACATCCGCCGCGCCCGCTACCTGGCCGCCGCCGGTCGCTCCGCGCTGGCCGAGGAGGAATACCAGCGGGCGCTGAAGGCGGGGGACTGCTCCCCTCGGGACCGTGCGAGCGCGGCAGCCCGCCTGGCCGAGCTGCTGCTGCACCTGGGTCGGTACGCCGACGCCGGCGAGCGGGCCCGCGAGGCGCTGGCGTTGGCCGAGAACGTGGAGGGCTCGGCCACCGAGATAGTGCTGGCCAGTTCGGCGTTGGGCTTCAGCGACGCCTGCCTGGAGGACCCGGACGCCGGTCTGGCGGTCATGCGCGACGCCCTCGACACCGCTGAGCGTGCCGGTCAGCCCGAGGACGTGGCGTGCGCGTACCTGCATCTCGCGGAGCTGTTGACCGGGCCGCTGAACGTCCTCGAAGAGGGCGTGGTGGTGGCCCGCCGGGGCGCCGAACGGGTGGCCGAGCTGGGGCTGGGCCGCACCTGGGGCACCCGCCTGCTGGCCATCGCCATCAACGGGCTGTTCCGGGTGGGCCAGTGGGCCGAGGCGGAGAAGGTGGTGGCCGCGGCCCTGCGACACCGACCGTCCGGTGCGGACGCGGTGGAGCTGCTGCTGGCCCGGTGCCGGCTCTCGGTGGGCTACGGCGACATCGAGGCCGCCGGTCGGGACCTCGACGCGGTGGCGACCCTGCTCGCCGGCGGCGGGGCGCGACACGTCATTCCGCTGCTCACCCTGCGTTCCGGGCTGGCCATGTGGGAGGGCCGGCACGACGTGGCGCGGCAGGCGGTGCAGCGCGGCCTCACCGAGAGCCGCTCCGACGACGTGATGATCCTCTCCGCGTTGGTCTGGCACGGCCTGCGCGCCGAGGCGGAGGCGCACGCCAGCCGCACCGTGGAGGTGGACCAGACGGCGGTCCGCCGGTTGCGCGACGTGGCCGAGCGGGTGGCCCGTAAGAGCGCCGGGGCGGCCCGGCCGGTGCGCTCGGTGGTGGAGGGCTTCCTGGCGCTGTGCGCCGCCGAGGTGAGCCGCCTCGACGGCAGCGACCCGGAGCTGTGGGCCGTGTCGGCCGCCGAGTGGGATCGACGCCATCACCCCTACCCGGCGGCGTACTCGCGGCTGCGGCAGGCCGAGGCGCTGCTGGCCCGCCGCAGCCGGGTGGCCACTGCCGGCAAGCTCCTGCGGGAGGCGTACCGGGTCGCGCAGGGGTTGGGCGCGGTGCCGTTGACCTCGGAGATCCGTGAGCTGGCCGGGCGGGCCCGGGTGTCGCTGGACGAGCGGGACACCCCCGCCGGCACGCGCAGCGCGCCGGCCGAGGCGTCCGACGACGAGTTGACGGCGCTCACCGCACGGGAGCGGGAAGTGCTCGCCCTGGTCGCGGAGGGGTTGACCAACAAGGAGATCGGCCAGCGGCTGTTCATCAGCGAGCGGACCATCGGTGTGCACGTGTCGCACATCTTCGACAAGCTCCAGGTCCGGACCAGGGTGCAGGCCAGCGCGATCCAGTTGCGCAACCGACGGGGCTGACTGACCCCCGTACGTATCCCGGCGCGTGTGCGTGCCGGGATACGTCGTTCTACTGATCCGGCGGGCCGGTGTCGGCTGAGAGGCTGAGCCGCGTCGACGACGGCACGGGGGATGCCGCCGACCACGATGGAGGAGAAATGATCGAACCGGTCTGGGGGCCCGTGCACCGGGACATCGTCGACCTGCTCGCCGATCATCCCGCGGACGTGCCGGCCGTGGTCGATCACCTGACCAAGCTCCAGGATTTGCTGGTGCGGCTGCCACCGTTGGAGGCCAGTTGCCCACTGGCCGACTTCAACAGGCTCTACCTGACCATCACCAGCAGTGTGCTGGACGGGCTGTACGACGACCGCTTCGTCGACCCGGCCTTTCTCTCCCGGCTCGACGTCGAGTTCGCCGCCCGCTATTTCGACGCGATGCGGCTGTGGACCGACTCCAGCCCCGGCACCCCGAAGGCGTGGTCGTGCCTCTTCGAGCGGATGCGGGGGCCGGACGCCCGACCACTGCCCTCGGCTGCGGCCGGGGTGAACGCGCACATCAACTTCGACCTGCCGTTCGCCCTGGTGACCACGTTCGACCACCTGGAGTCGGAACCGGTCGACGGCAGCGACCAGCACCACGACTACCTCGAGATCAACAGGATCTTCGCCGACAAGATCCCCGGCCTGCGTCGGGGCTATCTGGAGCGGTGGCAGCTGCTCATCGACATGCTCAACGGCGACATCGACGACTGGTACCAGGGGGAACTGGTCGAGTACACGCGCGATGTCGCCTGGCGCAACGCGCAGAAGATCTGGCGGTGCCGGCACGATCCGGACGCCCGCGAGTGTGAGCGCACACGGTTGGACGACAACGCCGCGGCGCTCGGCCGGCTGTTGCTCTCGCCCCTCGGGGCGTTCCTGCAGTAGCCGGGACGGGGGGTCCCCGCGCTCCGCCCCGTGGGGGGCGGCGGAGCGCGGGGGCGCGTCCCACCAGTTCCACCCCGTGTGACCGTCCGAGGTCGGTCGGTCACGTTGGGGGACGGCCGGTCGGCCCGGGGGGTGTCGACCGTCTGCCACCGTCGGCCGGCGCGGGGGGTGCCGGCCCACGGTGGGGGAGCGCCGGGCCGGGGGGGTCGGGTCGACGGCGTGCGGATCCGGGGGTGTCGGCGGGCTCGGATCGGGTACGCCCGCGCCATGACCGTCCTGGCCCGGCGTCGGCCCGCCGCCCGCCCCCGGCCCGCGCGTCCCGGCCCTCTGCGGCCGGGTGGCCCGGTGTCGCGACCCACCGCTCGGCCCGGCGCCCGATGAGCGGCGTCGTGACGCGGTTTCCGTTCCGCTTCGATCCGGTGTTCCGCCCGGTGCTGGCGCTGCTGGGGGTCCGCCCGGCGACGGCCTGGGTCGCCGTCTCGGAGCGGGATCTGATGATCCGGTACGGGCCCTGGCGGTTGCGGACCGACCGGGACAATGTCACCGACGTCGAGCTGAGCGGGCCGTACCGCTGGTGGCGGGCGATCGGCCCGCACCTGTCGCTGGCCGACGGTGGTGCGACCTTCGGCAGCAGCGCGGTCGGCGGGATCTGCCTGCGCTTCCGCGCGCCGGTGCCGGCGCTGGTGCCCGGCGGGCGGCCCCGTCACCCGGCGGCCACGGTGACCGTCGCCGACCCACCCGCGCTGGCCCGGCTTCTCGCCGTCCCGGACCTGTCCTGAGCAGGCCGAACAGGTGCCCGGTTCCGCCGACCGGGCGCCGGGGCGCCGCCTACCGTCGGATCAGGACCTGTGAGGGTGGGACTGGCGATGGCTGACGAGCACCGAGCGAAACCACGACGCTGGAACGGACGCCGCCACGCGCCGACCGGGCCGGACCCGGCACTGCGGGCGGCCCGCGATCCGGCTCGCCCGCACCGCGGCGGCCGGCAGGGAGTCGTGGTGCCCGAACGCGTGGCCACCCCGACCCGCTCGGGGCCGCCGGCCAGTCCGCTGCGCCGGTGGCTCTTCCAGCACCAGGTGCAGCCCCCCGGCCCCGAGGCGACCGAGGGACAGAACCGTCGGCACGCCTGGTGGCAGGTGATGTGCCTGACCGGCGTGGACTACTTCTCCACGCTGTCGTACCTGCCGGGCATCGCGGCGGTGGCGGCCGGTGCGCTCTCCCCGCTGGCGACCCTGTTGATCGTCGTGCTCACCCTGTTCGGCATGCTGCCGATGTACCGGCGGGTGGCCCACGAGAGCCCGCACGGGCAGGGTTCGGTGGCGATGCTGGAGCGGTTGCTGCCGTTCTGGCGGGGCAAGATCTTCGTCCTCGTGCTGCTCGGCTTCGTGGCCACCTCCTGGATCATCACGATCACCCTCTCCTCGGCCGACGCCACAGTGCACCTGTTGGAGAACCCGTACCTGCCGGACGCCCTGCACGGGTCCCTGGTGCCGGTCGTGGTGACGGTGGTGCTCCTGTTGATCCTCGGCGGGGTGTTCCTGCTCGGGTTCCGCGAGGCGGTGGTCGTGGCCATCCCGCTGGTCGCGGTCTTCCTGGTGCTCAACGCGGTGATCGTCGTGGTCGCGGTGGCCCGGATCGCCGAGGACCCGGGCATCGTGTCGAACTGGACGGCCGCGGTGACCTCGACCGGCGGCGGGCCGGGCCACGTGCTGCTCACCGCCGTGTTGGCGTTCCCGCTGCTGGTGCTGGGGCTGTCCGGTTTCGAGACCGGGGTCAGCATGATGCCCCTGATCGCGGCCGACGGCCCGGACAAGCAGGCCCGACTCGCCGCCCGGATCCGCAACACGCGTCGGCTGCTCACCACCGCCGCGCTGATCATGTCGGTGTACCTGATCGCGACGACCTTCGTGACCACGGCGCTCATCCCGGAGGAGGAGTTCCGGCCGGGCGGCGGCGCGAACGGGCGGGCACTGGCGTTCCTGGCGCACACCTATCTGGGTGAGGTGTTCGGCAGCGTCTACGACGTGAGCAGTGTGCTCATCCTCTGGTTCGCCGGCGCCTCGGCGATGGCCGGTTTGATCAACATCGTGCCGCGTTACCTGCCGTCGTACGGCATGGCGCCGGAGTGGGCGCGGGCGGTCCGCCCCGTGGTGATCGTCTACACCGTCGTCAGCGTCGCCATCACGATCGCCTTCCGCGCCGACGTCAACGCCCAGGCCGGCGCGTACGCCACCGGGATCCTGGCGATGATGGTCTCCGGGGCGGTGGCGGTGACGATCTCCGCGGCCCGGCACCGCCGGCGTGGTTCCGCGATCGGCTTCACGGTGCTGACCCTGGTGCTGCTGTACGCGCTGCTGGAGAACGTCATCGAACAGCCCGACGGCATCACCATCTCCGCGCTGTTCATCCTCGGCATCATCGTGGTCTCGTTGGTCTCCCGGGTCACCCGGACCACCGAGCTGCGTGCCGAGCGGATCGAGTTCGACGAGCCGGCCCGTAAATTCGTCGCCGAGTCGCTGGCGCACGACGGGCAACTGCACCTGATCGCGAACAAGCGGCAGAAGGGGTCGGTGAAGGAGTACACGATCAAGGAGCGGGCGCAGCGCGGGATGAACCCGGTGCCGGGGGCGGCGGATGTGCTGTTCCTGGAGATCGACGTGGTCGATCCGTCGGAGTTCAGTCAGGTGCTACGCGTGCACGGGATCGAGGTGGGCGGCTTCCGGGTGCTGCGGGCCAACAGCCCGGCCGCACCGAATGCGATCGCGGCGATCCTGCTGGCCCTGCGTGACGCGACAGGGGTCCGGCCGCACGCGCACTTCGAGTGGTCGGAGGGAAGCCCGATCGCGCACCTGGCGCGCTACCTCATCCTGGGTCGGGGGGACACTCCGCCCGTGGTGCGGGAGATCATCCGTCGGACCGAACGGGACCCGCTGCGCCGGCCGGGCATCCACGTCGGCGGTTGACGTCGATGCCGGTCTGCCAGCTTTGAAGATGAAAGAGGGCACTATTCACGTTCACTCCTTCCTGTCCGTATTGCGGACTTATCGTGACGTTTGGTGGTCGGCGAGCACGTCGAGCCCCCGCGCCCGGATCGACGCGCGGTCACGTCAGGTAGGCAGGAAGGTAGGCACCGTTGATGTCCACGTACCGAGAGGGAGACCGCGCCACCCGACCCAGACGGCGGTCCCGACGGTTCATAGCCAGCGGTCTGCTGGCGGGGAGTCTGGTCGTGGGAGCGGCCGGAGCGGCCGCCGCCGCCGACCGCGCCCTCATTCTCCCAGGTCTGGCCCGGCTCAGCCCGGCGGCCGACGACGACCGCCGTGACGGCGAACGGCGGGCGCCGCAGCAGGGTCAGGACGGTGCCGAGCGGGCCCGTCCGGCGACCCCGGGCACCGGCAAGCGGGGCGTGGTGTCGGTCCCGTGCGACGCCGCGAAGCTGGTGGCGGCGCTGGTGACGGCCAACGCCGAGGGCGGCGGCGAACTTCGGCTCGCGCCCAAGTGCCGCTACACCCTCACCGAGGCGTTCCACGAGACCGACCAGTACGACGGCGGGATCCGTGACGCCCGGGAGGCCGCCGACGCGGCGGAGACCCCCGGCGACGCCGAGGCGCCGCCGCACAACCCGGCCGACGACACCGCCGGCCTGCCGGTGATCTACCAGGCCATCACGATCGACGGCGCGGGCGCCACCATCGCCCGGGACGCCCACGCCGCCCCGTTCCGCTTCTTCACCGTCCGTGACGGCGGCGAGCTGACCCTGCGGGACGTGGAACTGCACAACGGCCGCTCGGCCATCGAGGGCGGCAGCGTGCACGTGGTGCACGGCGCCACCGCCGTGGTGGAACGGGTCACCGTCACCCAGAGCACGTCGCTGTCGCCCGAGGGCGGCGGCGGAGGCATCTTCAACGACGGCAACATGGTGGTCACCGACTCCACGTTCGTCGGCAACAGCGCCTCCGGCGCCGCGGGCAAGGGCGGGGGCCTGCTCAACGGCGGTGTGCTGACGCTGAAGCGTTCCGAGTTCCACCGCAACAGCGCCAACGCCTATGGCGGCGGGCTCGGCAACTACCGTGGCGCCGCCGACGTGGAGAGCGTCTCCTTCACTCAGAACAGCGCCGCTCAGGGTGGTGGGCTGGCCAGCTTCTCGGCCCGTACGAAGGTCTCCGACACCGAGTTGCTGAACAACACCGCGCAGGTCGGCGGCGGTGCCGCCAACTCCGACGCGGTGCTGGTGATGCGCACGATGACCATCCGCGGCAACACGTCCACAGTCAACGGGGGCGGCATCTCGACGGTGAAGGGCCTGACGCCGATCGACGACAGCGTGATCGAGGGCAACACCACTCACGGCCTCGGGGCCGGCATCTACGCCGAGAAGGCGAACCTGCTGGTCCGCGGCAGTGACGTGACCCGGAACGAGGCCGTCGGCGCCGCGTCCCAGGGAGGCGGCATCTACGCCAACGCCGGCTCGGTGGCGATCTACACCAGCAAGGTCACCCACAACGCGTCGACGGTAAAGCCCGGTGGCATCTTCGGCATGCACGCCCAGGTCAAGATCGACGATGAGAGCGTGGTCGTCGAGAACGAGCCGACCAACTGCGAGGGCAGCCAGGTGCCGATCGCGCACTGCTTCCGCTGAACGTCGACCCGCGCACCTCATCCCGCGCAGGCGAGCCGCCCCGATGATCGGTCGGGGCGGCTCGCCGCGCTCTGCCCTGGTCGGTTGCCGCCCGCCGGCGTCAGCCCATCGCGCGCCGCCGTCAGCCCCTCGCGCGTCGGCGTCAGCCCATCGTGCGCAGCCGGCCGGACAGGTCGCCGGCGAAGAAGTCGAGGAAGCCGTCCGGGTCGGGGCCGGCGTTCTGCAGGACGATGTGGTCGAAGCCGGCCTCGACGTACGACCGGACCTTGGCGACGTGCGGTTCCGGGTCCGGGCCGACGGCGAAGAGTTGCCGGATGTGCTTCTCCTCGACGTGCGCGCTGGCCGCGTCGAAGTTGACCGGGTTCGGCAGCTCGCTCATCACCTTCCAGCCGGTCACCAACCACCGGCTCGTCTGCAACACCGCCTGCACGGCCTGTCGTTCGTCGGTGGCCCAGGCCAGTGGCACCTCGGCGTAGCGCGGGCCCGAACCCTGTGCGCGTCGGTAGTGCTCGACGATCGACGCGTCCGGTTCGGTGGCGAACAGACCGTCGCCCAACTCGGCGGCGAGCCGGGCCGACACTTCACCGCTGGCCGCCACCGCGATCACGGGCAGGGTGTCCGGCAGATCGAAGACCCGGGCGTCCTCCAGTTGCAGGTGCCGGCCCTCGTACGACTGGTAGCCGCCCTGCCAGAGCAGCCGGATGATCTCCAGCGCCTCGCGTAGTCGCTCGTGTCGGCCCCGCACGCTGGGGAAGCCCTGCCCGACCACGTGCTCGTTGAGTCGCTCGCCGGCGCCCACCCCGAGGGTGAACCGGCCGTCGGAGATCAGCGCCATGGTCGCGGCGGCCTGCGCGATGATCGCCGGGTGGTAGCGGACCGTCGGGCAGGTGACACCGGTGGCCAGGCGCAGGGTGCTGGTCTTGGCCGCGATGGCGCCGAGCACGCTCCAGGTGTAGGACGAGTGCCCCTGCACGTCCAGCCACGGGTGGAAGTGGTCGCTCATCTCGACGAAGTCGAAGCCAGCCCGCTCGGCCAGGACGGCCTGTCGGATTATCTCCTGCGGGCCGTACCCCTCCGAGGCCAACTTGTAGCCGATCTGCATGCCCACGCTCCCGTTCGATGACTGAAGCAGGCGGTTCCCGGCCTCGGCGCGGGCAAACGCCGACGAGCGGGCAAACGCCGACGAGCGGGCAAACGCCGACGAGCGGGCAAACGCCGACGAGCGGGCAAACCAGCCTCCTAGGACGCCTTAGGCGGTGTGGCGCCGGCGTGTGGCACCCAGACGCCACTGACCCACAGAGCATCGCCAGCCAGCACCTCGCCGACCGAGGTGTCGTCCAACAGGCAGACGACGACCAGGGTGTTCGCCGCGACCGCTTGAGCGGCGCTGTCCGCGACCCGTGCGCCGTGCGGCGCGAGCGCTGCGGCGCGGGCCGGGGTGCGGTTCCAGACGGTGAGCGGGTGGCCGGCGGCAAGCCAGGTGCGGGCCAGCGCGGTACCCATCGCGCCGAGCCCCAGGATCGTGACGGAGGGCTTCTCCACAGTGTGTGTGATTCCATGCCGATTAGGCTGGTCATCGACCGTCAGGTGATCAAGTAAGCACTTCGGAGTGCGTGGTTACCCGGGGGTGAGCGAGCACGTCGGAGGGGTGGGCATGGCGACGTTGAACCGGCCGGGCACCGCGGACGGACACGCCTGCGGTATCGACACCGCGATGGAGGTGATCGGCGGCAAGGGGAGGAGACGGGCTAGTGCTCCTGGGCGACCTCGCCGCAACCGCGCCGGCCCGTGCCCCCCACTGCGAGGGCACGGGCCGGGGTGCGTCTGTCGTCTACTTGGAAGGCTCGGGCAGCTTGCAGTCGACCTTCGGGTTGGCGCCGATGTAGTTCAGCGGCCCGGCCACGATGGTGACCAGGATGGTGCCGGCCTCGGCGCAGTTGGTGTCGTCGCCGCTGTAGTAACCGCGCTGGCCACCGGCGATCGCGCCGATCACCAACCAGATCACGACGATGACTCCGAGAATCGAGGTGCCGCGCATCGCTGCCTCCTGAGGTATGTGGTGGATCTGAGGTGCAGCCGTTGTACCCAATCGGGTCGCGCGGCTAACGGTTGCGTGCTACAGCCTCCGCCGGATCCTCCATCCGGCCGATGCCGTCCACCGTTGTGTACCGCCTGGGCATCCGCCGCCCGCACCGGGTAGCGCCTGTCGGCTATCGGATCCGCGACCGATCTCGCCGTCATCCGGGTGAGTGGACGTAGAACTGCCTCACGGCCCCGCCGAGGAGGACTCATGGACGCCCCGACACCGCCCCTTTACATCGACCGCCCCGAAGACGTCGCGGTCGCGGCCCGCGCGCTGGCTGGCGGCGCGATCGTCGCGGCGGCGTTCGCCAACTTCTACGTCATCGTCACGCGTCCCGACGCGGCCACCGTAGGGCGGGTCAACGTGGCCAAGGGTCGACCGGTCCACCAGGTCGGCAGCATCACCACAGCGATCGGCCGGATCCCGGGGATGTTCGACTGGACGCGGATCTCGCCGCGCCTGCCGGTCGGTCGGGTGCGAGCGCTGATGGATGCCCTCTACGGTGCCGGGCCGTTCGGCTTCCGGGGGCCGGCGGCCGAGCGGCTCCCCGACCACCTCACCCAGATCGACCAGGGGATGCGGACCACCCAGGTGATCGCACCGGGCCTGACCTGCCCGTCCAATGCCTTCTTCGAGCGGGCGCTCGCCGAGACCGGAACGGATCACCTCTACATCACCTCGGCGAACCGGTCCCGGCATCTGACCGGCGCGACGGAGGAACCGGCGCACTGGAAGGCGGGAGCCCTTGCCGCCGACTTCGCCCACCTCGACGATCTGGTGGTGCTCGTCCACCGCAACGAGGCGGCGGCCCGCGCCGCGTACCCGGGTTACCTCACCACGTCGGTCACCCTGCTGTCGTTCCACGCACCGGAGGGTGACCTCGAGGAACCGCCGGTGCTCACCGTGGACCGGCACGGATCGCTGCACCTGGACGACGTCCGCCGGGCCGCCGCGCCGCTCGGCCTGCAGGTGCGCCTGGCCGGCGGCGCCCGGGAGCGGTTGCAGGTCCGGGGGTACGCCGGGGCACTGGTGTGAGCGGCTACCGCGTCGGCCTGGTGGTGCCCAGTTCCAACACCACAATGGAAACCGAGATCCCGGCGATGCTACGCCGACGCGAGGCCGTCGATCCGACGGTCCGCTTCACCACCCACGCCAGCCGGGTACGGCTGCGCCAGGTGACCCCCGACGAGCTGGCCCGGATGAACCGCTCCGCCCTGCGGTGTGTCGCCGAGTTGGCCGACGCCCACTGCGACGTGCTCGCGTACGCCTGTCTGGTGGCGGTGATGTGCGAGGGCGCCGGCGCGCACGAGCGGGCCGAGCGGCGGTTGGCCCGCGCGGCCGGTCGCGCCGGGCACGACATGCCGGTGGTGACCAGTGCCGGCGCGCTGGTCGCCGGGCTGCGGGCGCTGGGTGCCCGCCGGGTGGCCCTGATCGCGCCGTACCTGCCGCCGTTGACCGCGACCGTCGCTGCCTACCTCGCCGCGTACGGCGTACAGGTGACCGACGCGGTGAGCCTCGGCGAGCCGGACAACGTGGCGGTCGGGCGCATCCCCGCGGCGCGCCTGGTCGAACTGGCCGATCGTCTGGACGTGACCGACGTGGACGCGGTGGTCCTCTCCGCCTGCGTGCAGCTGCCGTCGTTGGCGGCGGTGCCTCAGGTGGAGGCCCGGCTCGGTCGCCCGGTGCTCACCGCGGCGACAGCGACAGTGCATCAACTGCTCACCGGTCTGGGTGTCGAGCCGTACGTGCCCGACGCCGGCCGGCTGCTGGCCGGCCCGGTTGCGGGGCGTCCTATACCTCCGGCTCCCAGGCGATCAGCTGGTCGAGGACGCGCACGTCGCCCTCGAGCCGCAGCGAGTCCATCGTGATGCGGCCGTAGCAGAACATGACCAGCTCATTGGCCGTGCCCCAGACGGAGACATAGGCCACCTCCGGGCCGTCGTAGGCGACCGGCGTGGGGAGCCGGGCGGCCCGGGCGCCGTCGGCGGAGAACCAGAGCCGCCAGGAACGGCCCTCGGCGGCGTGGTAGTCGATGACCGCGGGCTTGTGCGGCCACGTGGCCGTCGTCGCGACGCAGGTGGTCACGAACTCGTCGACACCGTCGAGGGCCACCTCGTCCGGCAGCGGCTGCGGGGCGCCCACGGCGACCTGGGCGTCGTAGGTGTGCACGGCGACCTGCTGGAGCTGGTGCCGGGCGACGGCACCAGTCGTCTGCGGAGACTGCGACGGACGCCACCACGTCCAGCAACCACGATCCGGGCCGGCCTTCCGCAGCGCGGCCAGCAGCTCCTCGGTCGACGCGGCGAACCAGGCCAGTAGGGCCTCGCGCTCCCGGGGTGCCACCGGGGCGGACATCGCCGGAGGAGCGTCGGCGGGCCCCGCGGCCACGATGGCAGCCCACCTGCGGCGCCCATCGCCCAGGTGCTGCACCAGGTCGAACAATGTCCACTCGGGGCAGGTCGGGACCCGCACGTCGAGGCTGGGTGCCGCGGCGACTGCGGCCCGGAAGGCGGTCGATCGTTCGTCCATCAGCCGCAACAGGTCAGCGAACCCCAGAGTCTCTTCCACCGCGGCTTTGTACCACCCCCCGCCGCCAACCGACAGCGGATTTCCCCGCCTCCGGCGGCGGGGCCACGCGGAGAATCCGTTGCCCGGCCGGCCCACGGGTTGACGACCATGGAATCGCCGAAGCGCGGTGGTTCAGTGCGGCGGTGCGGGGGCCTCCGGCGGCTTGCCGTGGCTACGCCGGAAGTCCGCGTAGGCCACGCCGGCCAGCACCAGCAGCCCGCCGAGGGCGGCGAACACCGGGGCCAGGTACAGCAGGCCGGGGGCGATGGTCAGCAGCGCCAGCACCCCGCCGGGTCGGGACCAGGACACCCGGCTGAACACCTCGTACTCGAAGGAGGCCCGTCCGGCCAGGAACAGCGCCGGGCCGCCGAGGATCACCGCGAGCCAGGCCGGCGGCGTGCGTCCGGTCGGCTCGTGCAGCACCAGGTGGAAGCCGGCCGCCGTGGTGACCACGCCGGCGATCATCAACAGATGGGTGTACGGGGCGCTGAACAGGAACTTGCTGGGTGACTTGGCGGCCTGGATGGCGGTCGGCAGCAGCTCGCCGGACTTGTGCACGTAGATCCGCCAGAGCAGCAGCGTGGTCAGGAACGCCACCGCGAACGCCCCGATGTTCTCGCCCTCGTTGTGCTCCATGCTGAACATGGTGCCGATCGTCAGGATGGCGTCGCCGAGCGCGATGATGAAGAACTGCTGGTAGCGCTCGGAGAGATGCTCCGCGGTGACGTTTCGCTGCCGCTCGGGCACCACTCCGAGCCCCGGCACCGGGTACGCGAGCCGGAAGCCGACGTAGTCGATGGCGAGCGCGGTGGCCCAGCACGCGATCCGGGCGTCCCCGCTGACGAATGCGCCGATGAGCCACGGGATCGCCGACACCGCGAACCAGATGAAGATGCGGGCCGCCCGACGCTGGGTCTGCGGTTCGCGGCGCACCGCCGGCATCAGGAACAGCCCACGTCCCAGGTGGATCGCCACGTACGTGCCGGCGAAGACGATCCCTCGATCGTCGAACGCCTTCGGGATCGCAGTGGTCATCAGTAGCGCGCCGAACATCACGGCGCTGATCAGCAGCTTGATCTCGGTGCGTTCCGGGTTGTAGAGGTCGGTGACCAGTGTGGTGATCGTCCAGGTCCACCAGACGGCGGCCAGCATGATCAGTGCCTCGGCGGCTCGGTGCCAGTCGAGCTGGTCGACCATTCCCCGGGAGATGAGCGCCAGCGCGACCACGTACACCAGGTCGAAGAAGAGTTCGAGGAGGGTGACCCGGCGCGGGGCCTCCGGGTCGCGCACCGGCGGACCGCTGGCCCGCGGCGACCCGGGCTCCGGCTCGGCGAGATGCACGGGTCACTCCTGCGGAACCGCTCGACTCGACGGGCCTGTCCGGTCCGCCTCAACGGACGGTAACGAGCGGGGGAGCGCGGGAACCCGTGTTCGCTCCCCGCTTCCCCCGACCGAGTCGATCGACAGGGGTTACCCCGGTTGCGGGGATGTCGAGGGGATCTCCTGCCCACGGGGTGCGGCGAGCGCGTCGACCAGGCGGCGGGCCGAGCCGGCAAGGTTCCATCGTTGGGCGAGCTCGAGCAGCCGGTCCGGGTCGGCGGGCGCGGTCGGCAGCGCGGTGGGCAGCTCCGGCAGGGGCACGTCCAGGGCGACCCGGACCACCGTCGGCGCGACGCTCAGATAGTCGCGCGCCGCGACCAGCTTGGCACGCAGGCCCGGCGCGAAGGACGAGTCGGAGTCGTCGAGCGCGGCCAGGATTCCGGCGATGCTGCCGTAGCGCTCGATCAGCCGGGCGGCGGTCTTGTCGCCGACGCCGGCCACCCCGGGCAACCCGTCACTCGGATCGCCGCGCAGCGCGGCGAAGTCGGCGTACCGGTCGGCCGGCACGCCGTAGCGGGCCCGCACCGCCGCGTCGTCGCAGTCGTCGAGCTTGGCGACACCGCGCCCGACGTAGAGCAGCCGGACCGGTCGGGCGTCGTCGACGAGCTGGAACAGATCCCGGTCTCCGGAGACCACCTCGACCGGACCCGGCTGGGTTACCGAGAGGGTGCCGAGCACGTCGTCCGCCTCGTAGCCGGTCGCGCCGACAGCTGTGATGCCCACCGCCGCGAGGACCTCCAGGATCATCGGCACCTGCGGGGTGAGGGTGTCCGGGACGACCTCGCCGCCCTCGGGGGCGACCCGGTGCGCCTTGTACGACGGCAGCAGGTCGACCCGCCACGCCGGGCGCCAGTCGTAGTCCAGTGCGCAGACCATCCGGTCGGCGCCCCGCACCCGGATCAGGGTGGCGAGCATGTCGAGGAAGCCGCGCACCGCGTTGACCGGGGTGCCGTCGTCGGCCTTGGCGACGGACTCCGGGATGCCGAAGTAGGCCCGGAAGTAGAGGCTGGCTGCGTCGATCAGCAGGATCGGGGGTCGGTGTGCCACGCCGGACAGCCTGGCACAACCGTCCGACGATCTGGCGTACGCCCGGCCGCCCGGTGGTGTCAGCGCCGCTCGTCGTGTCGGTAGACGGTCTCCCGCCGGGCCAGGTGCTGCACGATGTAGCTGGTCACCAGCAGCAGGATCGCGACCACCACCTCGACCCAGGCCGCGACGCCGTCGGCGACGGTGACGCCGATGATCAGCAGGACCAGGCCGACGAGTGCGAGGACCCCGGCCCACAGTTGGCGGCGACGGCGTGTCGCCGCCCGGCTCGACTGGTTCGCTGCCACGTCGGTCCTCCCGATCGGGGCGCCCGCGCGGGCGACCCGATCCCAGGCTAGGGCCGCGGGGGACGCGCCGGGCCGGAAAACGCGGGCGGAGCACCTGCCCGGCCGGTGGACGCGGTCGACCAGTACGTGCGCGGCGCCGATGTCCTCGGCGAACGGAACCGGTCGACGGCGGGAGGTGAAATCGCCCTTGTGGCAGAGGATAGGAAATTCGCTCTCACGCCGCTGGCGAGAGCTGGTGTTAGCACCTCTGTCACTAATGCGTCACTTTCAGTCACGGTCGGTTCGCGTTCAGCGATGGAAGGCTGTCGATGGCAACCCGGCCGCTGTGCGAGCCGTCCAAGGCCGAGCCGCCCGCCAAGGGGCAGACCTCCCGGCGTTCTTCTTCAGAAGAGGTGTCACATCATGCGAGACGGATTCGCGGATCGAACCAACGACGAGTTCCTGCAAGAGGTGCTGAGCAAGGTCAACGAACTGCGGGCACGGCACGGATCGTCGCTGCTCACCCTCGACCCGGAGCTCGTGGAGTACTCGAAGTCGCGGGCGTCCTTCATGGCCGAGAAGGACAACCTCACCCACGAGGGTCTGCGATCGGGCACCGGTGAGAACGGGTCGTGGGCGGGCGCCTCGACTGGCCCCACGGCAGGCTCCGGGATCGCTGCCGTCGACTCCTGGTACAGCGAAATCAGCAACTACGACTTCACCACGGGCAAGCCCATCGACTCCACGAAGGCCATCGGGCATTTCACGGCGCTGGTCTGGAAGAGCACCACGAAGCTGGGCGTGGGGCGGGTCGCCGGCCAGGGCACGAAGTGGTGGGAGACCTACATCGTGGCCAACTTCTCGCCGCCCGGAAACATGGGAGGCCAGTACGTGATGAACGTGGTGCCCGCGAGCTGACACACCGACCCCTCGCGGCGGGCGTACCGGCGGCAACCGGTGCGCCCCCCGCGCTGCCCCATACGGGCCAGGCGGCGGTCATGCCATCATCGCGGCCTCCTCCCGCACACTCGACACCGGCCGGCCAGCACCCATGTCGTCGTCCCCGTTCGCCACAATAGTCGGTTCCAGACTGGAACGGACTATAGTCGGAGCGGGAGCGACGGAGGTAGCGGGTGCGGCGAGAAGATCTTGCCGATGCGGACTGCGGTATCGCGCAGTCGCTCGGCGTGCTGGGGGACTGGTGGACGTTCCTCATCGTGCGGGACGTCGCCGGCGGGACGACCCGCTTCGACGCGCTCCAACGCGAGCTGGGCGTGAGTCGGCGGGCGCTCACCGAACGCCTCGCCGCCCTGGTCGAGCACGGTGTTCTGGAACGCAGGCCGTACTCGCGCCACCCACCCCGGTACGACTATCTGCTCACCACGAGGGGCGAGGGGCTGTTGCCGGTGCTCATCGCGTTGCAGGACTGGGGAACGAGGCATCTCATGGGAGACGGTGACGTGACCGCGACGGCCGATGCCGGCTCGGCCGAGGCGCGCCGCGCGCACGACCTGGTCGGCCGCCGGTTGCCCGAGGTCGTCCTGCCGGCCGCCGACGGGCAGCCGGTCGCGGTGGCCGCGACGGACGCGTGGACCGTCCTCTACCTGTTCCCGGGGGCGTACGCGCCGGAGACGCACGGCTATCCGCCCGGCTGGGCGGAGATCCCCGGTGCCCGGGGATGCACCCTGGAGTCGACCACCTACGCCAAGCGTCATCCGGACTTCCAAGCCGCCGGTGCCCGGGTGTACGGCATCAGCACCCAGCGGCCCGACCAGCTCGCCGACTTCGCCGCGTACGCCGAGTTGCCGTTTCCACTGCTGTCCGATGAGGACGGCCGGCTGGGCGCGGGCTTGCTGCTGCCGGTGTTCCGTGCGGGCGGGGCGACCCGGTTCAAGCGGCTGACCCTGCTGGTCGATCCGACGGCGGTGGTGCGGGCCGTGCAGTTCCCGGTCACGGACCCGGCCGGGTCGGTGCAGGAGATGCTCGCTTTGGTCGGTGCGCACGTGGGGGCCCCCGGCTGACGCCGTCGCGTCGACCGGGGGCCCTACGAGCCTCAGGCCGGGAGCGTCCAGCGCTGGTTGGCGCCGGCGAAGCAGTCCCAGATCTGCAACCGGGTGCCGTCGGCGGAGCTGTTGTCGCTGGCGTCGAGGCACTTGTTCGACTGTGGGTTGCGCAGGGTGCCGTTGGACTGTGCCTGCCAGACCTGCGCGCCGCTGCCGTTGCAGTCCCAGAGCTGGACCTTCGCGCCGTTGGCGGTGGAGCCGCTGGCGATGTCGGCGCACTTGCCGAGGGCGCGCAGCGTGCTGTCGCTGGCCACGGTCCAGGTCTGCGCGTTGGTGCCGTTGCAGCTCCAGAGCTGGACGGCGGCGCCGTTGGCGGTGCTGGCCGAGGCCACGTCGATGCACTTGCCGCCGAGGCCGGTGATCTGGCCGGTGCGACCGGTCGGCGGCGGGGTGGTGCCGCCCATGATGGTGTCGTACATGGCGCTGACCAGTGAGGTCGAGCCGCTGGTGTCCTGCGACAGCTCCCAGTTCATCACGCCGCCGGCGTTGGCGAGCGCCCACTGCGTCTTGCGCTTCACCGTCGGGATGCCGTTGTAGCACTGCTGCGCGCCGCCGGCGGTGGTGCAGTCCCGGTTGGCGTTGGCCGGGTCCAGCGCGACGAGCGCCGAGTAGGTGAAGTAACCGGGACGGCTGTAGAACGGGATGCCGAGGACGGCCTTGCTGGCCGGTAGGCCGCGTGCCTTCCACAGGTTGATGCTGTTGATCGACCAGTCGTAGTTGGCGTGCGGGCTGCCGCCGTCGTACGCCATGATGTTGAGCCAGTCGACCTGGTTGAACACGGCCGTCTGGACGCCCTGGACGCTGCCGCCCTCGGAGACCACGGCGGCGGTGAGCAGTTTGCCGCGGCTGTGCATCGCGCTGCCGAGCTGCGTCATGAGCGCGGTGTAGTTGTTGGCCGAGGCGCCCGGGTCGGGGTATTCCCAGTCCATGTCGACGCCGTCGAGGTTGTACTGGTTGACGAAGTTGACCAGGTTGTTGACGAAGTTGGTGCGGCTGCCGGAGTTGGCCGCGAGCGCCTCGAAGGCCGAGTCGTTGCCGTCGTTCCAGCCACCGACGGCGATCGACACCTTGACGTTGCTGGAGTGCGCCCGGGAGACCAGCGAGGAGAGTTTGCTCGGGTTCTCCACCGCGCGCAGGCTGCCGTCGTTGTTGGGCAGCACGAACGCGTAGTTGATATGGGTGAGCTTGTTGTACTGGATGGCGTTGACGTCGCCGGCCCAGGATGGCATGTAGCCGACGCTCTTGAAGTTGTTCGGCAGCACCACGGCCTGTGCGGCGGTGGAGGTGACGGTGAGGGTGGCGCCGGCCGTGGCCAGCGCGAGCAGGCCGGCGGCGAGGGCGCGGCGCAGTGGTGAGGACATCGGGGGCCTTCCCGTGGGCGGGGGACGACACCCGCCCGCGCAGGGTTGTCGCGGGCGGGGGGTGCGGGACGCAGGGACGGGTGGGCCTCGAGGCAGCCAAATCTTAAAGAGTGTTAACTGTCCGAGTCAATCAACATCTGTGGATTTCCGGTCGACCGGTGTCAATGGGGGGTTTGCCCAAACGACCGTTAAGCTGGCGGGGTGGGAATCGACGAGCTGTATCCGCCGGATCGGCTGATCGCCGCGCAGCGCGCGACGGCCGCCGCCGGCCTGGACGCCCTGCTGCTCACACCGGGCTCCGACCTGCGGTATCTGACCGGGTACGACGCCCACGCGGGGGAGCGCCTGACCTGCCTGGTGCTGCCCGCCGAGGGCGAGCCGACCCTCGTCGTGCCCCGGCTCGAACGCCCGGCCGCCGAGGCGTCCCCGGCACCGACGACCGGGGTACGCATCGTCGACCACGTCGACGGCACCGACCCGTACCCCCTGGTCGTCGCCGCCCTCGACGGCCCCGTCGCGGCGGTCGGACTCGCCGACCGGATGTGGGCCGAGCAGGTCCTCGGCCTGCGCGCGGCGCTGCCCTACGCCACGCAACGGCTCGCCGGGGAGGTGCTGCGCGAGCTGCGGATCCGCAAGTCCCCGGCGGAGGTCGCGGCGCTCGCCGAGGCCGGCGCGGCGATCGACGAGGTGCACCTGCGGATGGGGGAGTGGCTTCGCCCCGGGCGCACCGAGGCCGAGGTCGCCACCGACATCGCCGCGGCGATCCGCGCCGCCGGGCACGTCACCGTCGACTTCGTCATCGTGGCGGCCGGGCCGAACGGAGCCAGCCCGCACCACGGCACCTCCGACCGGCCGATCGGCGTGGGTGAGCCGGTGGCGGTCGACATCGGCGGCACGATGGCGTCCGGCTACCGCTCGGACTGCACCCGCACCTACCTGGCGGGCGGAGCGGCGCCGGCCGACTTCCTGGACTACTACGCCGTGCTGCGCGACGCCCAGCGTGCCGCCGTCGAGGCGGTGCGGCCCGGGATCACCGCCGCGGCGGCCGACGCTTCAGCCCGGGCGCCGATCGCCGCCGCCGGCTACGGTCCCGCGTTCCTGCACCGCACCGGCCACGGCATCGGTCTGGACGGGCACGAGGAGCCGTACCTGGTGGCCGGCAACGACCGACCCCTCGAGGCCGGCATGGCGTTCTCCATCGAACCGGGCATCTACCTGGCGGGCCGGCACGGCGCCCGCATCGAGGACATCGTCGTCTGCACAACGGACGGCGTGCAACGGCTCAACACCACCCCCACGGAGCTCATCGCGCTATGACTGTCGACCGGATCCTCCCCACCGACGAGGCCCACGACCTGCTGGGTCTCGCCACCGAGCTCGCCGACCGCGAGCTCGCGCCGAAGGCCGCGGCCTTCGAGGAACGCGCCGAGTTCCCCCGCGAGGTGCTGCGCACGCTGGGCCGCGCCGGCCTGCTCGGCCTGCCCTACCCCGAGGAGTACGGCGGCGCGGCGCAGCCGTACGAGGTGTACCTGCAGGTGCTGGAGATCCTGGCCAGCCGCTGGCTCGCGGTCGCCGAGGCGGTCAGCGTGCACACCCTGTCCTGCTACCCGGTGGCGGCGTTCGGCAGCGACGAGCAGCGCAAGCTGCTGCCGGACATGCTCGGCGGCGAGTTGCTGGGCGCGTACTGCCTCTCCGAGCCGCAGGGTGGCTCGGACGCGGCGGCGCTGACCACGCGGGCGGATCGCGACGGCGACTCGTACCTGGTCTCCGGCACCAAGGCATGGATCACCCACGCCCGGACGGCCGACTTCTACAACATCTTCTGCCGCACCTCGGGGCCCGGCCCGAAGGGAATCTCCTGCCTGCTCGCCGACGCGGGCACGGCCGGCATCACCCCACAGGCGGCCGAGCGGACGATGGGGCTGCGTGCCTCCCCGGTGGCGCAGATCGCCTTCGACGAGGCGCGGGTGCCGGCCGACCGGCTGATCGGCGGCGAGGGGATGGGCTTCACCATCGCCATGTCCGCGCTGGACTCCGGCCGGCTGGGCATCGCCGCGTGCGCGGTCGGGCTGGCGCAGGCCGCCCTCGACTACGCGGTCTCCTACGCCCGGGAGCGGCAGCAGTTCGGGCGCTCCATCATCGACTTCCAGGGGCTGGGGTTCCTCCTCGCCGACGCGGCCACCCAGATCTCCGCCGCCCGCGCCCTGACCCTGGCGGCGGCCCGGCTGCGCGACGCCGGCCGCCCGTACGCGATCGAGGCGGCCAAGGCGAAGCTGTTCGCCACCGACATGGCGATGCGGGTGACCACCGACGCGGTGCAGGTCCTCGGCGGCGCCGGTTACGTGGCCGACCACCCGGTGGAGCGGTACATGCGTGAGGCGAAGGTGTTGCAGATCGTGGAGGGCACCAACCAGATCCAGCGGATGGTGATCTCCCGGGCGCTGGCCAAGGACTGACGACGGCGCGTGGTGGCGCGGCTGCGGTGGGTGCGTCACGGCCCGTCGCGGCCCGCCACCCGGGTACCTCGTCGCCGTGCGGCGGTTTTCCCGGTAGGTTGCACGCCGTGGAGGAGATCGACCGCGCTATCGTCGCCGCGCTGACCGCCGACGGCCGTCTGTCGTACACCGACCTGGCCGAGCGGGTGGGGCTGTCGGTGTCCGCCGTGCACCAGCGGGTCCGCCGGCTGGAGCAGCGTGGGGTGCTCAAGGGGTACGCCGCCCGGGTGTCGTTCGAGGCGTTGGACCTGCCGCTGACCGCGTTCGTGGCGATCCGGCCGTTCGATCCGTCGCAGCCGGACGACGCCCCGGAGCGGCTGGCCCACCTACCGGAGATCGACTCCTGCTACTCGGTGGCGGGGGAGGACTTCTACCTGCTGCTGGTGCGGGTGGCCAGCCCCACCGACCTGGAGCGGGTGCTGCAGGAGATCCGTACCTCGGCGAACGTCACGACCCGGACGACTGTGGTGTTGTCCACGCCGTACGAGAACCGGCCGCCGAAGATCAGCGCTGGGGCGCCGAGTCGGTCGCGGTCCCGGGCGCCGGAGGAGCCGGCTGGTTCCACCGCAGGATGACCTGCCGGCCGTGTTCGTGACCGAGCGCGCTGACCGTGGCGGTCTCCAGGCGTAACCGCCCGCCGGCGGACGGGGGCAGGCCGATCCAGCGGGCGCCGAGCACCCGCAGGCTGTGCGCGTGCCCGACCAGCGCGACGGTGCCCCTGTCCAGCAGCGGGGTGACGCGGGCCAGCACCCGGTCGAGCCGTTCGCCCACCTGCGCGGGGGACTCCCCGCCGGGGCAGCCGTCGGTCCAGATGTTCCAGTGCGGATTGTCGTCGTGGATGTCGACTGTGGTGCGGCCCTCGTACTCGCCGTAGTTCCACTCGCTGAGGTCCTCGTCGACGCCGTCGACGGTGAGCCCGGCCAGTTGCGCGGTGCGCAGCGCCCGGGAGCGGGGGCTGGCCAGCACGGTGACGAAGCGCCGGCCGGCCAGGAACGCGGCCAGGGTGCGGGCCTGTCGCTCGCCGTCGGGGGTCAGCTCCAGGTCGGTGTACGAGGTGTGCCGCAGGCTGGCGCTCCAGGTGGTCTCGCCGTGCCGGATCAGCAGGAGCTCTCCCATGCGGTCAGTTAACCATCGTGGGGCCGGACCGACAGGCGACCCACCCACACCCTATCTTCCTAGGATGCCTTAGCGGGTGTGTGCCGCCCGGCACCACCGGTTTCGGCACCCGGAGACCGGGCAAGCGAGCCAGGACAATCGCCAGACCGAGGAGGCGCGATGAGCTTCACCGAGAAGGCCAAGAACAAGGCTGAGCAGATGGCCGGCGCCGCGCGGGAGCGCGTCGGCGACATGACCGACAACGAGCGGATGCGTGGCGAGGGCGCCAGCCAGCAGAGTGACGCGCGCGCCAAGCAGGCCGGTCAGAACGTCAAGGACGCCGGTCGCAACGTGAAGGACTCCTTCACGAAGTGACCTGTGCGGTCCGCGGGTCCCCGGGTGGCAGTTGCCACCCGGGGACCCGTCATGGCCGGCTCGGTGGGCACGCCCTGCCCCGCCGATCTTGCACTTGCTGTCCCGACATAAGGGATCTTCGGCCCGTGTGGACAACCGAAAGTGCAAGATCGGCGGGGTTGGGCGTGAAGCCTGGGGGGCAGTGAGGTCGTTTCGCGTCTGCGATGATCTGCGGCGTGATCCGACCCCGGCTCCGCCCGTTGTGGTGTGGCGTACTGGTTGCGGTGAGCCTTGTCGGCGGTGCCGCCTGCTCGGCGTCCCGGGTGCCGCCGCCGGACCGTCCCGTCTTCGTCGGCTCGTCCTTCTCTCCGGCCGCGCCGACGGCCAGTGGCACGGCATCACAGGCGCTTGCGACGCCTACGGCTGCCGCCACCCCGCAGGCTGTCCCGGGTGCGACGGGGGTGGGAACCAGGGCGCCGGTGGTGGATCACGGGCCGCGCACCGGTGCCAAGGTCGCGCTCACCTTCGACGCGGACATGACCGACGGAATGTTGGCCAGCCTGCGGGCCGGCCGGGTGAAGTCGTACGCGAACCTGCGCATCCTCGACCTGCTGGAGCGCGAGCGGGTGCCGGCGACGTTCTTCCTGACCGGTAAGTGGGTGCAACGGTATCCGGACGTGACCCGGCGGATCGCCGGCAACCCGCGCTTCGAGTTGGCCAACCACACCTACGGGCACGCGGCGTTCACCGCCGACTGTTACGACCTACCTCGGCTGCCGGTCGACGAGTTGGCCGCCGACGTGGCGAAGACATTCGAGGTGATCGAGCCGTACGGGGGTCGGCAGACCCGGTACTTCCGGTTTCCGGGGTTGTGCCACGACGCGGCGGCGCTTGACGCGTTGGCGCCGCTGGGTGTGACGGTGGTCGACGGGGACGTGGTCAGCGGTGATCCGTTCGCGACGGCGTGGAAGCCGTTGGTGCGGGCGGTGTTGGACCACGTCCGCCCCGGGTCGGTGGTGATCATGCACGTGACCGAGGCGAACGCGGCGATGACCGATGAGGCGTTGCCGCACATCCTGGCCGGGTTGCGGGAGCGGGGCTTGGCGCCGGCGCCGTTGTCGGAGGTGCTGGCCGGCGCCTGAGGCGACGTGCGCCAGGCGTTGGCGGGTGCCCCCGCGACGCTCAGCTTTCCCGCACGTCGTCGACGGTCAGGACGATCTTGCCGCGGCGGGGTCCGTGCTCGGCCGTCCGGTGTGCGTCGGCCGCCTTCTCCAGGGGGAAAGCGGCCCCGATCGGCACCGCGAACCGGCCCTCGGTGAAGAGGTCGGCTGCGGCGGGCAGGCCGTGGCGGCCATCGGGTTCGCCGGCCAGTTGCCCCATGGACAGGCGGACGCCGTGGGTGGGCGCGGTGAAGTCGGCCAGGGTGAGCACCGCTGTCGGGTCGCCGGTGAGGTGGAGCAGTTCGGCCAGGGAACCGGCGCCGGCAACGTCGAGGGCGCGGTCGATCCGGGTCACGCCCAGGGCGTCGAGGCGGGTGGTGAGGTCGGGGCCGTAGGTGACCGGTGTCGTCCCGAGTTGGCGGAGGAAGTTGTGGTTGTCGGCGCGGGCGGTGCCGATGACGTGGACGCCGCGGGCGGTGGCGAGTTGGACGGCGGTGCTGCCGACGCCACCGGCGGCGCCGTCGACGAGGAGCGTCATGCCGGGCCGTAGGTCCAGCAGGTCGAGGGCACGGGTGGCGGTTTCGATGCTGGTGCCCGCCGCGCCCGCCTGGGCCCACGGAAGGGCGGTGGGCTTGTGCGCCCAGAGCTGTAATACCGCGAACTGTGCGCTCGCGCCGCCGAGTCTGGCCAGCTCGACGATGCCGAAGACGTGGTCGCCGAGGGTGACCCCGTCGACGTCGTCGCCGATCTCGTCGACGATGCCGGCCGCGTCGACGCCGGGGATGTGTGGCAATGGCAGTTGGGCGCTCATCGGGGTGCGGCCGGAGCGGAGGCCGATGTCGACGGGGGAGACACCGGCGGCCTGGACGCGGATGCGGATCTGGCCGGCCCGGGGCCGTGGCGGGGTGGTGGTGCCGAGGTGGAGTACCTCGGGACCGCCGAACCGGTCGTACTGCACGGCGAACATCAGGGCTCCTCTGCCTGGGGTGACGTGGTGGTGGTCGTACCGTAGGCATGGAAACGGAGCAGGCGTTCCGCTGTGGGGTCAAGTGAGAGGGGGCCGGTCGGAGATGTCTCAGATGCGGCGTGCCGATGCCCGGTCCAACCGTGATCGGGTGGTGGCGGCGGCACGGGAGGCGTTCGCGGCGGCGGGGCTCGAGGTGCCCATGCGGGAGGTGGCGCGACGGGCGGGGGTGGGTGTGGCGACCCTGTACCGGCATTTTCCGACGCGTACGGAGTTGGTCGCGACGGTCCTGGCCGAGCGGGTGGACGATTGCGGTGTGCAGGTGCGCCGGGCGCTCGATGACCTGGACCCGTGGCGGGCGCTGTCCGGCGTGGTGCGCGAGTTCGCCGACCGGCAGATCCATGATCGGGCGCTCAACGAGGCGCTGTTGGGGCCGGGCGAGGTGGGTGCCGCGTTCCAGGAGGAGCGCCGGGAGCACGCGCGGGCGTTGAATGTGCTGGTCGCCCGGGCGCGGGCCGCGGGTGTGCTGCGTGACGGCGTCGACGTGGACGATGTCCGGGCCGGTCTGTTGGCCATCGCGTCGCTGCGGCGGTTGCCGGCGACGACGAGCGCCCGGGTGATCGGTAGGGTCGCGGGCCTCGTCCTCGCCGGTATCCGTGCCTGACGGTGGGTCAGTCGTCGCGGTGGTCGTTCCACCACTGCTGGCCGTCGGCGGGGAGGGTGTCGATCGGGTCGTAGTAGGCGTAGCGCTTGTTGAGCGCCTCCAGGTCGGCGGATTCGATGGAGGTGCGGTAGTTCTTGGTCCAGTAGGAGATGCCGCGCTCACGGTCGTAGTCGGTGAGCATGTGCACCCAGCGCTTGCCGACGAAGGGGACGTCGCAGACGATGCGGGGGGTGGCGTAGCCGGGGAGGTAGCCCATGATGTCGTGCTGGAGTTGTTGGGCGTGCCAGACCGGGACCCGCCAGTGTTCGGCGTTGGGGATCATGTCGCACATGTAGAAGTAGTACGGCAGGATCCCGGCTTCGCCCTGGAGGGCGAAGCAGAGGTCGAGCAGTTCCGGGGTGGTGGCGTTGACGCCGCGCATGAGGACGCCCTGGTTGCGGACGTCGCGGACGCCGACGTCGAGGGCGGTCTGGGTGGCCTTGGCGACCAGTGGGGTGAGTGACTGGGCGTGGTTGACGTGGGTGTGGATGGCGAGGTTGACGCCGCGGCGGGCGGCGGTGCGGGCGACGCGCTCCAGGCCCTCGACGACGTCGGGTTGCAGCCAGTGTTGGGGTAGGCCCATGAGGGCCTTGGTGGCGAGTCGGATGTCGCGGACCGTCTCCAGTTCGAGCAGCCGCATGAGGTACGACTCGAGGTTGCGCCAGGGGACGTTGGCGACGTCGCCGCCGGAGACGACCACGTCGCGGACGCCGGGGTGGGCCTTGAGGTAGGCGATGTGGGCGTCGTAGCGGTCGACGGGCTTGAGGGTGAGTTTGAGTTTGTCGACGGCGGGGGTGGAGTTGCCGACGAGGTCCATGCGGGTGCAGTGCCCGCAGTACTGGGGGCAGGTGGAGAGCAGTTCGGCGAGGACCTTGGTGGGGTAGCGGTGGGTGAGCCCTTCGGCGACCCACATGTCGTGCTCGTGGAGGCTGTCGCGGCTGGCGTAGGGGTGTGAGGGCCAGTCGGTGCGCCGGTCGGAGGCCACCGGGATCATGTAGCGGCGGATGGGGTCGGCGAGCAGCGCCTCGGTGGTGAGGGGCGCGAACGGCACCATCGTGTTGATCATCTGTGGTGGCACCAGCATGGACATGGTGGCCAGGGCCAACTGGTCGGCCTCGACGTCGGCGTAGAAGGTCTCGTCGATCAGGTCACCGAAGACGGCGCGGAGCTGCTTGATGTTCTTGACGCAGTTGACGCGCTGCCACTGGGCGGATTCCCACTGGTCGCGGGTGACGTGGCGCCAGCCGGGGAAGCGGGTCCAGTCGGGTTCGACCAGGGGGCGGCGGTGGTATTCGTAGGGCTGCCCGGCGGAAGGTGCGGCGACCGGGACCTGGCGGGGTTGGGGGATGGTCTGGGTCACGGCCCCTCCTCGGTGTTACGGCTGATCATCGAAGCCCGGAGGCTACTGGAAAATATTCGGTACAGAAACTAGTCTGCCGTAAGTTTTCCCGTTACGCGAGCCTTGACCGGGGCTTCGGACGGCTGGGCAGGGGAGGTTGGCGTGACGTCACCGGTGGGACTGCACCGCGTCGTGCAACCGGCGGGGGTGCTGCCGCAGGCGGCCTGGCGGCTGGACACGTCGGCGGCGATCGGGCCGAACGAGGTGCGGATCCGGGTGCAGCGGCTCAATCTGGACGCGGCGAGCTTCCGACAGTTGTCGGAGAAGCACGGCGGGAACGGTGACGCGGTCCGCGCCGAGGTGCTGGAGATCATCGCGACCCGGGGGAAGATGCAGAACCCGGTGACCGGGTCGGGTGGGATGCTGATCGGCACTGTCGAGGAGGCCGGTCGGCGGTCTCCGCTGGGGCTCAAGGCGGGCGAGCGGGTCGCCACCCTGGTGTCGTTGACGTTGACGCCGCTGGTGATCACCGACGGGTTGGCCCGTTGGGACGGGCGCAGCGAGCAGGTGCCCTGTGACGGGTGGGCGATCCTGTTCGCGCGGTCCATCGCCGCGGTGCTGCCCGACGACGAGGACCCGCAGTTGTCCCTGGCCGTGTTGGACGTGTGCGGGGCGCCCGCGCTGACCGCCCGGGTGGTGTCGCGCTATGTCGAGGAGCGTCGTCGTAGCGGTGATCCGACGCCGGTGCGGGTCGCGGTGATCGGTGGGGCGGGTAAGAGCGGGTCGCTGTCTCTCGCGGCGGCGCGACGGGCGGGCGCCGCGCGTACCGTCGGGGTGGTGCCGGTGGCAGCGGAGCGTGACGCGCTGACGGCTGCCGGGCTGGCGTCGGTGGTGGCGTTGGCCGACGCGCGTGACCCGGTGGGGTTGTCCACGGCGGTGACCACCGCGCTGGGTGTGCCGGCGGACGTGACGGTGGTCTGCGTGGACGTGCCGGGGTGTGAGCACGGGGCGGTGCTGGCCACCGCGGACGGCGGCACGGTGATCTTCTTCTCGATGGCGACGAGCTTCTCCGCGGCCGCGTTGGGCGCGGAGGGGTTGGCGGCGGATGTGACGATGCTGGTGGGCAACGGGTACGTGCCGGGGCACGCGGAGTTGGCGCTGGGGTTGCTGCGGGCCGAGCCGGGGGTGCGTCAGCTGTTCGCGGCGCGGGTCGCGGCAGACTGAGGTCATGACGAACCCCTCGACGTTGTACCGCGGCGGCGTGCTGCACTGCCCCGCCGACCCGAGCGCCACCGCGCTGCTGGTGTCCGGTGGGCGGATTGCCTGGTTGGGAACCGACGGTGACGCGCCGCCGGCCGACCGGGTGGTGGATCTGGGTGGGGCGTTGGTGACGCCGGCGTTCGTCGACGCGCACGTGCACGCCACCGACACCGGGTTGGCGTTGTCCGGGCTGGCGTTGTCCGGGGTGCGCTCGGCGGGGCAGCTGCTCGACGCGGTGGCGGCGTTCGCGGCGGACCTGCCGGCGGACGCGGTGGTGCTGGGGCACGGCTGGGACGAGTCGGGTTGGTCGGATCCGACGTTGCCGGACGCGGCGGCGCTGGACCGGGCGGCCGGTGGTCGGCGGGTGTACCTGTCGCAGGCGTCGCTGCACGCGGCGTTGGTGTCGTCGGCGCTGTTGGCGGCGTGCCCGCAGGCGGTGCGGGCGACCGGGTACGACGCGTCCGGGTGGCTGCGGCGCGACGCGCACCACGTGGTGCGGGCGGCCGCGCAGGGGTCGGTGAGTCGGGCGCAGCGGGTGGCGGCGCAGCGGGTGGCCCTCGCGCACGCGGCGTCGTTGGGGATCGCTGCGGTGCACGAGTGCGGTGGCCCGGAGATCTCCGACGAGGAGGACTTCACAGGTCTGCTGGGCATCTCCGGCGCGGGGTTGCCGGAGGTGTACGGGTACTGGGGCGAGTTGGGTGGCGCGGCGCGGGCCCGGGAGCTGGGCGCGGTCGGCGCCGGTGGCGACCTGTTCGCCGACGGGGCGTTGGGGTCGCGGACGGCGCACGTGTCGCAGCCGTACGGCGACGGCGACGGTGACGGCTGCGGGCACGGGTACCTGTCGGCGGAGCAGGTGCGTGATCACCTGCTGGACTGTGCGGCGCACGGCATGCAGGGCGGTTTCCACGCCATCGGTGACGTGGCGATCGGGACCGTCCTGGACGGGTTCGCGGCGGCGGCGCGGACGGTGGGTGTGGAGCGGTTGCGGGCGGCCCGGCACCGCATCGAGCACGCGGAGGTCATGAACAAGCGGTTGATCGCGCGGTTCGTGGAGTACGGGGTCGTGGCGAGCATGCAGCCGGCGTTCGACAGGTTGTGGGGTGGCGCGGGCCGGATGTACGAGGCGCGGTTGGGGTTGGACCGGTCGTTGGAGTCGAACCCGATGGGTGCGATGCACTCGGTGGGGGTGGCGTTGGCGTTCGGGTCGGATTCGCCGGTGACGCCGCTGGACCCGTGGGGGTCGGTGCGGGCGGCGGCGGCGCACCACAACCCGGCGCAGCGGATGGGTGTGCGCTCGGCGTTCGCGGCGCACACCCGTGGTGGGTGGCGGGCGGTGCACCTGGACGTCGAGGGGGTCCTCGCGTTGGGTGCGCCGGCGACGTTCGCGGTGTGGTCGACGCCGGCGGGGGTGGAGCGGGGTCTGCCGGTGTTGCTGGCCGAGGACCCGGAGCTGCGGGGTCCGGACGACCCGACGCCGCTGCCGGTGTGCCGGCGCCTGGTGCTGCGCGGTGAGGTCATCTATGAGGAAGGGTCGTCATGACCGGGAAGCTTGATCTTGATCCGGTGCTGGTGGCGCGGGCGCGGGAGTTGGCGCGTCGAGCCGGGCAGCCGGTGGTGGACCTGGCGCGCAGCCACACCACGGTGTCGGTGGAGCGGGCGGTCCTGCGGTTGGCGGGGGTGAGCGGCGCCGACCCGGACGGCATTCCGTGGGTGAACCGGCTCGTGGACGCGGTCGCCGCGGACGTGGGGTTGGGCCACGGGGTGGCGGTGCCGGTGTTCGACGCCCTGGTCGGCGAGGGCAGCACCGACGTGACGTTGCTGGCGCAGAAGGCCGCCGCCGGGTCGGTGCGGTTCACCCAGCCCACCGGGCGGGCGGCGACGGCCGCCCGGTCGGCGGCGCGCAAGGCGGTCGGCGCGGGTATCCGGCGCATCGACCGGCGGCGCGCCGAGCGGGACCGTCTCGTGAAGCGTCACGGCGACCCGGCGCAGCGGCCGTGGATCTACCTGATCGTCGCCACCGGCGACATCTACGAGGACATCCCGCAGGCGCAGGCGGCGGCGCGGGCCGGCGCGGACGTGATCGCGGTGATCCGCTCCACCGGGCAGTCGTTGCTGGACTACGTGCCCGAGGGCGCGACCCGGGAGGGGTTCGCCGGCACGTACGCCACGCAGGAGAACTTCCGGCTGATGCGCGCGGCGTTGGACGAGTCGTCGAAGGAGGTGGGCCGCTACGTGCGGTTGACCAACTACGCGTCCGGGTTGTGCATGCCGGAGATGGCGACCCTGGCCGGGTTGGAACGCCTCGACATGATGTTGAACGACTCGATGTACGGGATCCTGTTCCGCGACATCAACCCGGTGCGCACGTTCGTCGACCAGCGGTTCTCCCGGCAGGTGCACGCCCGCGCGGGGATCATCATCAACACCGGTGAGGACAACTACCTGACCACCGCCGACGCGGTCGACGAGGCGCACACGGTGACGGTGTCGCAGCTGCTCAACGAGTTCTTCGCGCACGAGGCGGGGTTGGCGGACTGGCAGTTGGGGTTGGGGCACGCGTTCGAGATCAACCCGGAGGTGCCGGAGTCGTTCCGGTTGGAGTTGGCGCACGCGTTGCTGGCCCGGGAGTTGTTCCCCGACGCGCCGTTGAAGTGGATGCCGCCGACGAAGCACATGACCGGTGACGTGTTCCGGGGCAATCTGCTCGACGGGTTCTTCAACCTGGCGGGCGCGCTGACCGGTCAGGGCATCCTGCTGGTGGGGATGATGACCGAGGCGGTGGTGACGCCGTGGTTGTCCGATCGGGACATCGCGGTGCAGAACGTGCGCTACGTGTTGGGCGCGGCCGGTGGGCTGCACGAGGACTTCGTGCCCGCGCCGGGCGGGTTCATCCGCCGCCGCGCCAACCAGGTTCTCGGTGAGGCACTGGACCTGTTGGAGCGCATCGGGGAGCAGACGCTGCTGACGGCGATCGCCGAGGGCACCTTCGGGATCATGAAGCGGCCCGCGGACCGCGGTAAGGGTCTCGCCGGGGTCGCCGCGCACGAGGCCGACTACTGCAACCCGGCCACCGACATCCTGGAGGCCGCCGCATGAGCGAGCACAGTGGCGTGAGCAAGCAGATCGTGCGCCCGTACGGGGACACCACAGGTGACGGGATGGTGCAGGTGTCGTTCACCCTGCCGGTCAGTCACGACAAGCGCGCCGAGGGCGCGGCGGTGCAGTTGGCCAACAAGATGGGCGTCGACCCGGCGATGGTGGTGCACGCCAAGCCGATGGGCGACGGGTTCACGTTCTTCGTGGTCTACGGGCGGGTCAACCACCTGGTCGACCTCAATGTCGTGCAGGTGGTGGAGCGTGACTTCGCGCTGCTGTCGGCGAAGGACGTCAACACGGTGATCAAGCAGCGGTTGCGGCGCAAGCTGTCGGTGGTCGGGGCGTGCATCGGCACCGACGCGCACACAGTGGGCATCGACGCGATCCTCAACGTCAAGGGCATCGCGGGGGAGAAGGGCCTGGAGTACTACCGGGAGTTGAAGGTCACCAACATGGGCGCGCAGGTCAGCGTGCCGGAGCTGGTGGAGACCGCCCGGGCGGAGAGGGCCGACGCGGTGCTGGTGTCGCAGGTGGTCACGCAACGCGACGCGCACCTGCACAACACCCGGGAGATGTCGGCGGCGTTCCGGGAGGCGATGCCGGCGGGCCGGCGGCCGCTGCTGATCGTCGGTGGTCCCCGGTTCGACGAGACGATGACCGACGAGTTGGGCGTGGACCGGATCTTCGGTCGGGGCACCACGCCCGGCGAGGTGGCCAGCTACCTCGTGCACGCCCTGATCACGCAACGGAAGGCGATGGCATGACCGACGCACGGCTCGGGTTGACGGTGACGCACCGGCGGTATGTGCCGTACTCGCACGCCCACTACGCCGGGAACCTCGTCGACGGGGCGTACGCGCTCGGTTTGTTCGGCGACGTCGCCACGGAGGTGTGCATCCGCACCGACGGCGACGAGGGCCTGTTCGCCGGGTACGCCGACGTGCGGTTCCACGCGCCCATCCACGCCGGGGACGTGGTGCAGGTGACCGCGCAGGTGTCGCGGGTGGGCACGCGCAGCCGCACCCTGGAGTTGAGCTGCGCGGTGGTGTGCCGGGGCCGTCCGGACCGTTCCGCGTCCGCCGCCGAGGTTCTCGACCCGCCGATCGTGGCGGTCACCGCGACCGGCACCGTGGTCGTCCCCGCCGGAAAGTCGTGACCCTGGCGGTCTGCGCGGACGTCGGCTCCACGTACACGAAGGTGGCGGTGGTGGACCTGGCCGCCGGTGTCCTCGTCGGCGCGGCGTCGGCGCCCACCACGGTGGGCACCGACGTGCTGCACGGCCTGGACGCCGCGGTCGCGGCGGCCACCGCCGGGC
Source organism: Micromonospora sp. D93 (assembly GCF_018070365.1). Lineage (NCBI taxonomy): Bacteria > Bacillati > Actinomycetota > Actinomycetes > Micromonosporales > Micromonosporaceae > Micromonospora > Micromonospora sp. D93. The sequence goes on from NZ_JAGPXW010000021.1 coordinate 111,921, forward strand.
TCGGTGTGCGCGACGTTCCGTGGTACGTGTGCTCGTCGGCCGGTGGTGGGCTGCGACTGGCCGTGATCGGCTACGAGCCGCTGGTCACCGCGCAGGCCGGCCGGCGGGTTGGGTTGTCCGCCGGCGCGCACGTGGTGCACGTCGCGGCGGGGCGGCTCGGCGCCGCCGACCTGACGGCGTTGCGGGCGGCCCGATGCGACGTGGTGCTGCTCGTCGGCGGCACCGACGGCGGCGACGCCGACACCATCACGCACAACGCCACCCGCCTGGCCCGGGCCCGGTGGCGCACACCCGTGGTGTACGCGGGCAACGCCGACGTACGCGAGCAGCTCACCGGGCTGCTGCGCGACGCCGGGGTGCCGGTCACCGCCGCCGACAACGTCCTGCCGCGCATCGGGGTGCTCGCCCCGGCGTCGGCGCGGGCGGCGATCCGCGCGGTGTTCCTGCGCCACGTCATCGGTGGTAAACGACTGTCGAGGGGCGCCCGGTTCGCACGGCTGGTGCGGGCGGCCACCCCCGACGCGGTGCTCACCGGTGTGGAGGTGCTCGCCGACAACCTCGGTGGTGACCTCGCGGTGGTCGACGTGGGTGGGGCCACCACCGACGTGTACTCGGTGCTCACGCCCGACGAGCGGGCCACCGGGCCGGGCCGGGAGGTCGCCGGCAGTCTGTGGCGGGCCCGCACCGTGGAGGGCGATCTGGGCATGCGGTGGAGCGCCCCCGGGGTCGTACGCGCCGCCGCCGAGGAACGGCTGCTCGCCGCCGGCGAGTCCGACGAGCTGGGCGCCGCGGCGGCGCGCCGGGCGGCCGACCCGGCGTTCCTGGCCGGCGACGACGTCGAGCGGGCCGTGGACAGGCGCATCGCCACCCTCGCCGCGACGGTGGCGCTGCGCCGTCACGCCCGGGGCGCCGCCACCGGTGAGCGGGCCGGGCGGGACCTGCGCGACGTGCGACTGCTGGTGGGCTCCGGTGGGGTGCTGCGGCACGCGCCGGCGGACGTGTCCGCGCAGGTGCTGACGGCGGTCCTGGCCGACCATGCCGGCGGGTGGGCGCTGCCGCGCGCCGCCGCCGCGGTGGTCGACGCCGACTACGTGTTGGCCGCCGGAGGGCTGCTCGCCGAGGAGCACCGGGCGGCGGCGCAGGCACTGCTGCGTCAGCATCTGCGTACGCATTGAGACACGCCGACCCGACACGCCGTGGCGCAACACACGACAGGCCGGCTGCGGGTTGACAACCGACGGGGGTCGGCACGTACCGTCTTTGAGTCCTACCACGGGAAGCGGCTGTTGTTCGCTTCGTCCCTTCGTCCGCTGGCCGAGCGACATTTTTCAGCGTCATCGTCGCGGCGGCCAGGTCCAGCGGGCGGGGGTCGGCGGGGCGGCGCGAACCGGCCGCGGTTACCGGTGTACGGGCAGGGTGAGGTGCACGGCCAGTAGACAACGGCCCGGCGGGGGCAGCCAGTCCACGTCCGGTCGGTCCGAAGGTCGTCGTGCCCCATCCTCGCCACACCGGCCGGGAAGGGCCTGGGAGCATCGGGGCGCGGCGCGAGCCGCGCCCCGATTTCATGTCTGCCGGGCGGTTCGTGCCCGACGGCCCGACGCGGTCGGTGCACACGCCAGCCAGGTAACCTTCGCCCCGTGATCGAGGTGAAGCGGTGACGACCCTGGACCGGGATGAGACGCACACCCCGGCGGCGCTGCCCCGGCCGGTCGTTGCGGGTCGGCCGCTGCCGCTGAGGGTCGCCGTGCCCCTGGCCGTGGCCGCCGGGCTGGCCCTGCTGGTGGCGTTCCCCCCGTACGGGGTGTGGCCGCTCGCGCCCGTCGGGGTGGCGTTGCTGGCCGCCGCCGCGCACCGGCGGCGGTTGCGCGCCGGCGCCGGCCTGGGCTTCCTGACCGGGGTGGCGTTCTTCGCCCCGCTGCTGGCCTGGACGAACCTGCACACCGGCTACCTGCCGTGGGTGCTGCTGTCGCTGTTGCAGGCCGGCTACCTGGCGCTGCTGGGCGCGGCCACCGCCTGGGTGTCGCCGCTGGCCGACCGTTCCCGCTGGGCGTGGCCGGCGCTGACCGGGCTGCTCTGGGTCGGGCAGGAAGCGCTGCGCGACCGCACCCCGTTCGGCGGGTTCCCGTGGGGGCGGTTGGCGTTCAGCCAGGACACCTCACCTTTGCTGCGCCTGGCGGCGCTGGGCGGCGCCCCGCTGGTCACCTTCGCCGTGGCCCTCGTCGGCGGGTTGCTGGTCACCGCCGCCTGGCGGGGCTGGATCACCGCCCGGCGCCCCGCACCCCCGCACACCACCCCGCCGCCCCCGGACGGCCCGCTGGACACCGTGGCGGGCCCTGACGGCCCGCTGGAGGCCCCGCCACGCGCCGCGGTCCCGGCGGCCCGCCGGTGGGCGCCGGTGGTCGTACCGGCCGTCGTGGCCGTCGCGCTGACCGCCGGGGGTCTGCTGGTGCCGGTCGCCACCGCCGGGTCCGGCGCAGGAGTCACCGTGGCGATCGTGCAGGGCAACGTGCCGCGGCTGGGCCTGGACTTCAACGCCCAACGGCAGGCGGTGCTCAACAACCACGTGGACGCCACCATCGAGTTGGCCGGTCGGGTCGCCGCCGGGCAGCAGCGGCAACCCGACGTGGTGGTGTGGCCGGAGAACTCCAGCGACATCGACCCGCTGCGCAACCCCACCGCCGGGGCGCGGATCTCCCAGGCCGCCGACACCGTCGGCGCGCCGATCCTGGTCGGCGCGGTGCTGCTGGGACCGGGCGCCGGGGAGGTCCGCAACGCGGGCATCCTGTGGCGCCCCGGCACCGGCGCGGACCTCGACCAGCTGTACACGAAACGCCACCCGGTGCCGTTCGCCGAGTACGTGCCGCTGCGCGACGTGGCCCGGATGGTCAGCAAACAGGTCGACCTGATCCGCAGCGACTTCGTCGGTGGAAGCACCCCGGGCGTGGTACGCGCCGGCCCGGCCGTGCTCGGTGACGTGATCTGCTTCGAGGTCGCCTACGACGAGGTGGTCCGCGACACCGTCACCGGCGGGGCGCAACTGCTGGTGGTGCAGACAAACAACGCCACCTTCGACGTGGCGGAGGCCCGCCAGCAGATGGCCATGGTGCGGCTGCGGGCGGTGGAGCACGGACGGCCGGCGTTGATGGCCTCCACGGTCGGCGTGTCCGGGTTCGTCGCACCCGACGGGCGGGTAAGCGATGCCACCGGGTTCAACACCCGGGAGGTCGTGGTGCGGCAGTTGCGCCTCGACGACGGACGCACCCTCGCCACCCGCCTCGGCTGGTGGCCCGAGGTGGCGCTCGCCGCGCTGGCCGCGGCGGCCCTGCTCGGCGCGGCGGTGCCGCGCCGGCGGCAGCGGGTCATGCCCGGATAGCAACAGCCGGTACGCCGGCGGGAGCGGAGGAACCGTGATCCAGGCGACCGATACGATCCGACGCCCGGACGAGGTGCCCGGGGTGGGCCGGGTGCTGGTGGTGATCCCCACCTACAACGAGGCCGACAACATCGCCGCGATCGTGGGCCGGGTCCGGCGCGCCGCCCCGGCGGTGCAGATCCTCATCGCCGACGACAACAGCCCCGACGGCACCGGCGCGATCGCCGACGCCCTCGCCGACGGCGACGCGCACGTGCAGGTGCTGCACCGCCACGGCAAGCAGGGCCTCGGCGCGGCGTACCTGGCCGGGTTCGGGTGGGCGCGCGAGCGCGGCTATCAGGCGGTCGTGGAGATGGACGCCGACGGGTCGCACGCCCCGGAGGACCTGCCGGCGCTGCTGGACGCCGCCCGCGACGCGGACGTGGTGATCGGCTCCCGGTGGACCAGCGGCGCGCGGGTGCTCAACTGGCCGTTGCGGCGGCTGCTGCTGTCGCGCTGCGGCAACCTGTACGCGCGCCTGGCGCTGGGCATGCCCGTGTCGGACGCCACCGGCGGTTACCGGGTGTACCGGATCAGTGCCCTCGACGCCATCGACCTGGAGTCGGTGACCTCGCAGGGCTACTCGTTCCAGGTGGAGCTGTCGCGGCTGGCGCACCGGGCCGGGGTGCGGATCGTGGAGGTGCCGATCACGTTCGCCGAGCGGGAACACGGCGACAGCAAGATGAGCCCGAAGATCGTGGCCGAGGCGCTGTGGCGGATCACCGCCTGGGGTGTGCGCGACCGTCGCCAGGCGGTCCGCCGGGGCCTGCACGGCACCGCCACCGGCCAGGCACGGTGGCCGTGAACGGGTCAGGCGCGGTGGCCGTGAGCGCGGCCGTGTCATGCTGGATGAGCGGGACACGTCCGTGGTGTCCGCAGGATTGGCGATGAGGTGAGATGCGCCGAGGACTGAGGTTCGTACCGTTGGCCCTGTTGCTGGCGGTGGTGCTGGAGCTGGCGGTGTTCGTCGGCGTGGGACGGGCGTTGGGGTTCGGGGCGGCGGTGTTGCTGGTGTTCGCCGCGTCCCTGCTCGGGTTGGTGCTGCTGCGCCGTGAGGGCATGCGCGCCTGGCGTGGGTTCCGCTCCGCGGCGGCGGCCGGGCAGCCCCCGGGTGGGCAGGTGACCGACGGGCTCGTCGGGTTGGCGGGCGCGCTGTTGCTGGCGGTGCCCGGTCTGGTCAGCGGGCTGGTCGGGTTGCTGCTGCTGGTGCCGCCGGTGCGTCGACTGGCCCGCGCCGGGGTGCGCCGTGCCACCGAGCGGCGGGTGTCGTCGATGGTCGCCGGTGACCTGTTCGGGCCCCGGACGGTGCGGGTGCGCCAGGGCGCGCCGCAACCGACCCCGCAACCGACCCCGGAGCCGCAACAGCCGGTGGTGGTCGACGGCGGTCGGGCCATCGAGGGCGAGATCGTGGAGCCTGGCCGGCACTGAGACCCAGGCCACCACCGCGCACAGACATGACGACGCCCCCGGGGGAAACCCCGGGGGCGTCGTCGTTGTACGTCGTGCGGCTCAGGCGCGGCCGCGACGGGTCCGAACCTCCTGCAGCCGCTCCTCGAGGATGTCCTCCAGCTCGGCGATCGAGCGCCGCTCCAGAAGCATGTCCCAGTGGGTACGCGGCGGCTTGGCCTTCTTCTGCTCCGGCTCGTTGCCGTCGACGAGTCGGGCGACGCTGCCGTCGAACTTGCATTCCCAGGTCATCGGGACCTCGGCGTCGACGGCGAACGGCACCTCGAACTGGTGGCCCTTGGCGCAGAGGTACTCGCGGGTCTGACGCGGCGCGAGCTCCGTGTTGCGGTCGGATTCGTAGCTCACCGCGCCAAGGCGGCTTCCGCGCAGCATACGCTCGCCCATGATCGACTTCCCCTCGTTCGTGGTGCTGGTCTTCTGGGTGTAACGGTGCGTCCCCGCCGAGCCATTCCCGCCCGAGGGCGTGAGGCGTCCACGGGTGGGCCGGGACCAAGGGTAGCCGGCCGGGACGGTCACCCGGTGAGGTGATCCCCAGGCCGGTCGCGACAACGGTGTGTGTCCGCGGCCACCGGGGAGGTTAACCGCCCGAGCCTACCGAAGGTTGCGCCACGATCATCAGGTGGCGTCGCTGGGAGCGGCGGCGCCGAGGCGGGCCAGCGCCAGCGCCAGGTCGCTGACCTGGTCACCGAGCTGCGCCACCCGCCGCTGGGCCAGGTCCCGATCGGTCTCGGCGGCGTCGAGTCGTACCGTCAGGGCGGTGCGGTGACCCTCGGCGGTCGCCGCGGCCTGCCGGGCCACGGCCAGCTCGGCGGTGAGCGTGTCGCGGTGGGCGGCCAGGGCGGCCAACTCCGCGCGCAGCCGCGCGGCCACCTCCGCGGCCTCCTGCCGGGCCTCATCGGCCTGCCGGGCGGCGACCTCGGCGCGGTCGCGGGCCCGGTCGGCCTGCTCACGCGCCCGGGCGGCGTCGGCGGCCTCCGCGCGGGTGCGTGCCGCGTCGGCGCGGGACTGCTCGATCTGACGCCGGACGTCCTGCACCTCGGCCTGCCACCGCCCGGCCCGCTCGGTCGCCTCGGCGGCGGCCCGGGTGGCCCGTTCGGCCTCGGCGCGCAGCGCGTCGCGTTCCACGCCCAGGTCGGTCACCCGCTGCCGTTCGGCGTCGCGTTGCGTGCGCAGGTCCCGTACCTCGGCGCGGGCCTGGTCGCGCTGCCGCT
>NZ_JAGPXW010000022.1:0-116534 GCF_018070365.1 Micromonospora sp. D93
GGGGTGTAGTGCTGGTCGTGGGCTTGACGGGGGGCGCAGACGGAGGCTCGGGAGCAGGAGCAGCGGGAGCCGTCCGCGTCCAGGCGTACCGTCACCGCGTCTCTCGGGACGCTGTGGCCGACGACCCGGCCGTCGCCCTCAGGGGTGGAGACCCGACTGCCGACTGCCGGGGCGGTCTCCTGAAAGCGCTGGTACAGCGGGTGCTCGTACTTGAGGCAGCACATCAGCCGGCCGCACGCGCCGGAGATGCGCAGCGGGTTGAGCGGCAGGTCCTGGTCCTTCGCCATCCGGATGGTCACCGGCTCGAAGTCGGTGAGGAACGTGGCGCAACACAGGTCGCGACCGCAGGAGCCGATGCCGCCCTGCACCCGCGCCGAGTCGCGTGCGGAGAGCTGGCGCAGCTCCACCCGACAGTGCAGGGTTGCGCCCAGGTCGCGGACCAGGGAACGGAAGTCCACCCGGTGCGGGGCGGTGAAGTACACGGTGCTGCGCTCACCGCCGCTCTCGGCGGAGCCGAGCACGTGGTCGACAGCCACCACCTTCATCGGCAGGCCGTGCGAGCGGATCAGCCGTTTCGCGGCGACCTTCGCCTCGGCCTTACGCCGACGCAACGCCTCGTCCCGGTGTAGGTCGTCGTCGCCGGCCAGCCCCACCAGTCGGGGGAAACCGTCGGTCTCCTCGGTCACCCACTGCGCGGCCCACACGCACTCCGCCACCTCGGGCCCATCATCGGTGGGCACCAGCACCCGGTCGCCCACCTGCGGACGCAGCTCACCCGGGTCGAGGTAGTAGAGCCGCCCGTACCGGTTGAAGCTGACCGCGCAGAGCATGCCCATCCCCCCACCCTACGACGGGTCGCCGCGCAGGGCGCATCGGCCGGCCACGCCTCGCCGCATTCATGACCGTCGACTCGACCTATTGCCGGGCGTCCCGTCGTGCCGTTACTCCTCGCCCGGACGGTTGAATCCGGGGCCGGGCAGGAGACAAGACGTGCCTCGGCGGCGTTGAGTGGAGGCAGACCTGCGGGGGGTGCAGGGGGAAGACCACGGCGTCGCCGTGGGCACCGGCTCAGGTCGGGCGCCCGCGAGCGACGCCGTGGCCTGCCCGGGGCAACGCCGTGGCCTGCCGGGGCAACGCGGCCACCGCCGGAAGAGCGAGGGTCCGAGCAACGCGGCCACGGCCGGAAGACCGAGGGACGGCTACCAGCCGACCCGGGTGGGCTGGTCGTAGCGGGGCCGCCCGTCCGTTGGCGGACGCCACGCGGTTTCGGCCAGGCTCGGCCCCCACTGTCGCAGCAGCGTCTCCGCGCCGTCGTACGCGACGCAGAGCACTGCCAGCACCCGTGCGGCGATCTCGGCCGCGTCGGCCACACCGGGCCCGATCGGTCCGGGGCGTGTCGACCCAGCGGTGGCGGTGGCGGCGACCACGGCGACCGCCTCGGCCGAGCGGAGCACGTCGGCCAACGTGCGGGCCAACGCCAGTCGGCTGCCCTCCACCCAGTCGGCGAGGGCGTCGGCGTAACCGGCGGTGGAGTCGAGTCGCCCGACCAGGCTGTCCGGCCCCTCGTCGAGATGGCGCAGCAGCGCGGCCCGCTGTTGCCCGTACGCCGTGGCGGCCGGGCCGGACCAGAGCACCGGGTCGGTGAGCGCGGCGGAGACCTCGTCGTACCCCCGGATGAGCCGGCGCACCGCGTGGCCGGCGCTGGCGAGGGGCACCGGGTGCAGGTCGAGGAAGCTGCGGACCGCGTCGCCCGGCAGCACCTGCATGCGGCGCAGCAGCGGCCAGACCCGGTGGCCCTCGGGGACGCCGGCCGCGATCAGCGTGTCCACCCGGCGGAGCAGGTCGAGGCCGGGCTCGGCGAGTCGGTCCAGCGCGTCCATCACGGTTCTCCGGTGAGCCGGCGGCGGGCGGCCCGGTCGACCTCGGCGTAGCGGTCGGCGGCCTCCCGCACCGCCGCCGCGGCTGCGGCCAGGCGACCGGCGGCGGCGCGGGCCTCCCGGGCCCGGTCGTCGGTGGCGGTGGTCCACTGCCGGTGCAGCGCCCGACCGATCTCACCGGGGCGGCCCGGCGCGTCGGCGCCGAACGCGGCCTGGGCCGGATCGCTGGCGGTGACGGTGTGCGAGATGAGGGTGAGCGTGGCGCTCGCCTCGTCCAGTCGGGCGGAGAGGGCGCGCAGTGTGTCCATCTCAGGCCCCCGCGAGCGGTCGGTAGGCGGCGAACGTCTCGTTGTGCAGCTTCTCCCGGGCCCACTCGGCGGCGTCGGCCGCAGCGGTGACCGCGGCCTGCACGGACCCGGCCACGTCGCGCGGGCTGCGGGTGTGCAGCGGCCCGAGGAACCGCACGTCGGTGATCCGTCCACCGGCGGTGACCACCACCTCGACCAGACCGTCCGGCGAGCGGACGGTCACCTCGACGGTCGACACCGCCTGGTCGAACTCGGCCTGGAGGGACTCGATCCGGCGGTAGCGTCGCACCGCCTCCTCGATCCAGGCTTCGTCGATCTCCCCCCGCGGCATCGGCCGACTCCTCCCGGGTGATCCATCACTCAGTGTGCTGCCACCGTCACCACGGCACACGGACGGTACCGCACCACAATCGGGCCTGTCGATGCCTGTGGACAACGCCGGGAAGCGCGGGATCAGCCCTTCCAGAGGGCGAGCATCATGGCCTCGACCGCGATCCGCGGCTTGACGTTCGCCTCGATCGCCGCGCGGCAGGCGAGCACGGCCTCCAACCGGCGCAGCGACCCCTCGGCGTCCCATTTCTGCGCGCCGGCGCCGGCCAGCGCGGCCGTGTCGGTGTGCACCGGGGCGACGGGTGCGCGCAGCGCCATGGTGAGCGCGTCCCGGTAGAAGCCCGCCAGGTCGACAAGCGCCCGGTCCAGTGCGTCCCGCTGGGCTCGGGTGGCCCGGGACTTCTGCCGCTTCTCCAACTCCTTGAGTTGCCCGGCGGCACCCCGCATGGCGCCGGCCGTCCCCCGGCCGGTGCCGCCCGCGCCGAGCGCGGTCTCCAGTGCCGCCCGCTCGGTCGTGTCGGATTCGGTGACCGACGCCTCGGCCTCCGCCTCGGCCGCCTCGATCAGCGCGGACGCCGCGTCGAACGCCGCGCCGACACCTGTCAACCGGCGTGGCACCGCGAGCACCGCCTCGCGCCGTTTGCGGGCCTCCGGGTCGCGGGCCAGCCGGCGGGCCCGACCCACGTGACCCTGCGCGGCGGCCGCCGCCCACTGGGCCACGTCGGGCGCGATGCCGTCACGACGAACCAGCACCTCGGCCACCGCGATGGCCGGCGGCTGTCGCAGGGGTACGACCCGACAGCGCGACCGGATGGTCACCGAGATGTCGTCCGGGTGGGTGGACGGCGCGCAGAGCAGGAAGACCGTCCGCGGCGGGGGCTCCTCGATAGCCTTGAGCAGCGCATTGCCGGCCGCCTCGGTGAGCCGGTCGGCGTCCTCGATGATCACCACCTGCCAACGCCCGCCGGATGGGGTGCTGGCCGCGCGGAGCACCAGTGCGCGCATCTCGCCGACGCCGATGGAGAGCCCTTCCGGCACCACCATCCGCACGTCGGCGTGGGTGCCGCCCATCGTGGTGTGGCAGCCGGGGCACTCACCGCAGCCGGTGCCGTGCACGCACTGGAGTGCGGCGGCGAATGCCCGTGCGGCGACCGAGCGGCCGGACCCGGGCGGCCCGGTGAAGATCCACGCGTGTGTCATCCCGGTGGACGGGTCGACCCCGCCGGGCGTGCTCGCGGGCTCGTCACCGCTGACCGGGCCGGCGGCGACCAACGCGGCCGCGCCAGCACGCAGCACGGCGGCCGCTGCGGCGGCGGCGCGACGCAGCTCGACCACCGCCTCGTCCTGACCGACCAGGTCGGCGAAGACGTCCGACATTAGGTCTTGTGCTCCATCGTCACCAGCTCCGCATCGGATAACTCAGGTTGCACCGAGGTGTCCGGGCCCTGCGCCGGCCGCGGGTGCACGATGCCGCCAGGCTTGCCGAGCATCTCCTCGACCCGCCGGACCACCCGCGCGGTGATCTCCTCGGTCGACCGGGACGCGTCGAGCACCAGGTAGCGCTTCGGGTCGGCGGCGGCGAGGTCGAGGAACGCGTACCGGACGCGCTCGTGGAAGGCGATCGACTCGGCCTCCAGCCGGTCGGTGCCGGTGTTGCGCGAGGCCACCCGGGACAGACCGGTGCGCGGCTCGACGTCCAGCAGCACCACCAGGTCGGGCTTGAGCCCACCGGTGGCCCAGGAGGAGAGCCAGGAGACCTCGTCGACGGGCAGTGTCCGGCCGGCGCCCTGGTACGCCAGGGACGAGTCGACGTACCGGTCACTGATCACCACGCCACCCCGGACCAGCGCGGGCCGGACGACGGTGGCCACGTGGTGCGCCCGGTCGGCGGCGTAGAGCAGCGCCTCGGCCCGGGGGGAGGGCGCGTCGTCGCCGGAGGTGTCCAGCACCAGCGACCGGATTCGCCGGCCGACGCCGGTGGCCCCCGGCTCGCGGGTGACCACCACCTCTCGACCGTGGCCGCGCAGCCGCTCGGAGAGCGCGGTGAGCTGGGTGGACTTCCCCGCGCCCTCGCCGCCCTCGAAGACCACGAAGAGCCCGGCGGAGACGAACGGCTCGGCGGGCATCAGCGGACGACCCCGGATGGAGCCCCACAGGTCGGCGAGGACCGGGACGCCCTTCTTGTCATCCATCTGGCCGAACGCGCTGATCCCGGCGAAGATGCCGGCGGCACCGGCGGCGAGCAGCAGCAGTCGGGTGGAGGAGACGGAGATGCCGAGGTCGGCGATCGTCAGTTTGCGGGAGCCGCCGACGCCGACCAGCACGCTGCTCAGCCCGATGGCCAGGATCAGCACCAGCCGGGTGCCGATCTGCACCACAGCGAAGACCCGGCCGCGCACCTCGTCGGCCACCTCGCCGCCCAGCAGCGTGGTGCCGGCCAGGAAGGCCATGCCGGCACCGGCGCCGACAAGCACCGCGCCGACGATCGCCATGGACAGGTGGATGGCGAAGGCGAGGGTCATCACGGCGGCGCTGGCCAGCACGATGCTCATGCCGAACCAGCGGCGCCGGGACATCTCCTTCACGATCATCGGGCCGAGCCCGAGACCGAGGGCCAGACCGATGAAGATGGCACCGAAGAGCAGGTAGAAGGCGGCGTCACCAGCGCCGAGCGAGGCGGCGAAGAACTTCGCCGTGCCGATGACGATGCCACCGCCAGCGAAGGCGCCGAAGATGCCAAGCACCAGGCCACGGACGAGCGGCGTCTGGCCGATGTACTTCCAGCCCTCGGCGAACTGGCGCCGCATGCTCTGATCGGTGCGCTCCCGCTCGCCGGTCTGCGCCTGGCTGATCTCCTTGATCCCGAATGCCACCACGAGGGCGGTGGCCAGCCGGGAGAAGGAGTTGACCCAGAGGGCGAGTTGGGCGGGCTCCGCCCAACCGAGGTCGCCGCCGGCGACGGCCCGGACACTGCGATCGAGCACCGCTGCGACGACCGCCGCGAGGATCGGGGTGAGGCCGTACGTGGTGATCAACGTGAGCTGGTTGGCCGCCTCCAGCCGGGCGCGCGGGATCAGGTTGGGGACCGCGGCCTCCTTGGCCGGGATCCAGATCAGCGTGACCGACTCGATCAGGAAGGTGGCGACGGTCGCCCAGAGGACCACCATTCCACCGCTGGCGCCGGCGAGCGCCACCATCGGGATCGAGGCGAAGAGCACGAACCGGAGCAGGTCGCAGATGACCATCGTCCAACGTCTGTCGAACCGGTCGGCGAGCACGCCGGCGATCGGCCCGAGCACCAGGGCGGGCAACAGCCGGATGGCGATGACGCCACCGAAGGCCGCACCCTTCGCGGTGCTGCCCTGAACCTGGGAGGCGGCGAAGACCGAGGTGGCCAGCAGGCCGAACCAGTCGCCGAAGGAGGCCGCGCCGAGCACGATCCAGAGCCGCCGGAACGGCCGGATGCGCAGCACGGACCGGATCGCGGCATAACCGGACGGATCAACCTGACCGCCGTTGGGCTGCTTGGCGGCGTTGTCCGACTGGTCGCCCGAGCGCGACACGCCGGGCGACTCGCCGCTGTTCTGGCTTTCGATGGCCGTACCTCCACGTGCCGGCCCATCGCTGGGCACCTCCGGTGCAACACTCTAGACCCGGTGGGGGGTCACCCCCCCCGGGCGACATTCTCCTGCTCGCTGAGCCTAGGCCGCCGGAGGTACCGACCGCAGCCCGGACGTACGCGAGGGTATTTCGCATTCTCCGTCAGACAGTTAGCGTGCACACGTGGCCATCGAAAGCGACAAACTTCGCGAGCGCCTGGATCGGGCGACTGCCCACCTCGACCCCCCGTACGCGGTGGTCGACCTCACGGCCTTCGACGCCAACTCGGTCGCCCTGGCCGACCGCGCCGCCGGAAAGCCGGTCCGCCTCGCCAGCAAGTCGGTCCGCAGCCGTGAGTTGATCAGCCGAGCTCTGGCCCGGCCCGGCTGGCAGGGCGTGATGGCGTTCACTGTGCCCGAGGCGATCTGGCTGGTCCGCGCCGGCGTCAGCGACGACGTGCTGGTCGCGTACCCGAGCGCGGACCGGGCCGCCCTCGCCGAGCTGGGCGCCGACCCGACGCTCGCCGCCGCGATCACCCTGATGATCGACGGCACCGGCCAACTCGACCTCATCGACGCCGTCACGGCCCCGGGGCAGCGCGCCGAGCTACGGCTCTGCCTGGATCTGGACGCCTCCTGGCGACCACTGCGCGGGGTGCACGTCGGCGTCCGCCGCTCGCCGGTGCACAGCGCGCGGGCGGCCGGCACGCTCGCCGCCGCCGTCGCCGGTCGGCCCGGCTTCCGGTTGGTCGGGCTCATGGCGTACGAGGCGCAGATCGCCGGCCTGGGCGACGCGCCACCGGGCAAGACGCTGCTGGCCGGTGCGATCAGGCTGGCCCAGCGCCTGTCGTACCGCGAGTTGCTGGCCCGCCGTGGTGCGGCGGTCGTCGCGGTACGCGAACACGCCGACCTGGAGTTCGTCAACGGCGGCGGCACCGGCAGCGTGGCCGCGACCAGCGCCGATCCCGCGGTCACCGAGGTCACCGCGGGATCGGGCCTGTACGGGCCGACGCTGTTCGACGCGTACCGCGCCTGGCGGCCCACCCCGGCGGCGTTCTTCGCCTGCTCGGTGGTCCGCCGACCGACACCGGAGCTGGCGACGGTGCTCGGCGGCGGCTGGATCGCCTCCGGCCCGGCCGCCGACAGTCGACTGCCCCGGCCGTGGCTACCGGCGGGGCTGAAGCTGGTCGGCACCGAGGGCGCCGGCGAGGTGCAGACTCCGCTGTCCGGAGCGGCGGCCGCCGAGCTGCGCGTCGGCGACCGGGTGTGGTTCCGGCATGCCAAGGCAGGCGAGCTGTGTGAACGGGTCAACGAGCTGCACCTGGTCGAGGGGGCCGCGGTGGTGGCGACCGTCCCCACCTACCGGGGTGAGGGGCGGGCCTTCCTCTGAGGCCCGGCCTCCGGCCGAGGCCCGCGCCCCGCGCCGACTCAGACGGGCTGGGCCGCCTCGGCCTGCTTGCCGACTGTGGACCGGCCGTTGTCCGGGCCGTCGACCTGCCGGTGCAGGTACTCCCGGATCAGCGCCTTCGCCTCCAGCAGCACCCGCTCGTCGCCGTCGGACTTCCGGCGGAACGCGAGCTTGATCAGCGCATCCGCCGCCTCGACCGCGATCTCCAGCACGAAGCGCAGCTTGGGCACGTCGGTGAGCCCGAAACGCTCGGTGAGCACCCGGGCCAACTGGTCGGCGATCACGCCGTTGTTGTCCCGCTGCTCGTCGAGCAGGTGCAGGTCGACCACGTCGCCGAAGTGCAGGGTACGGAAGCCGGGGACGGTGCGGTGCATCGTGATGTACTCGTCGATGCCCGCGTCGACGCCGTCCCACCAGTGGGTCATCTCGTCCGAGGCGAACCGCTCGTCGAGGCGCTGGAGGTAGGACTCCATGGTCCGCAGGGTCAACGCCTGCACGATCGCCCGCTTGTCCGGAAAGAACTGGTAGACCGACCCGATCGCCACCTCGGCCCGCTCGGCGAGCAGGGTGGTGGTCAATCCCTCGTACCCCACCTCGTCGACGAGTTCGGCGCAGGCATCCAACATGCGCTGTACCCGCGCGACACTTCGACCTTGCACCGGTACGCGGCGCAGCGGCCCGGTCGTGGCGGCTGGTGTGGACACTCTGCGCCACCCCCCTTCGACGGATGAACATATCTCCACGTCACGAGTCCGTGACTACCGGTACAACGAGCGGATCGCAATTGCGGTATTTACCAGCTAGAACGTTCCTGATATGAAGTCAGTTCATATTCATGAATGAGGAGTGCGCATGGTTCGCACCGCACCGCTCGGGGCTGGCTGGTCCAACTGGGCCGGGAACCAGCGTGGCAGCGCCAGCGCGATCCTGCGCCCCGGCTCGCCGACCGACGTCGTAGAAGCCGTCCGATCTGCCGCCGCCGACGGCGGTCGGATCCGGGTAACAGGAAGCGGCCACTCGTTCACCGCCGTCGCGCTCGCCGACGACCGTCGGATGGACCTGTCCGATCTGGACACCACAGTCAGTGTGGACGTCGCACAACGACTGGTCACCGTACCGGCGGGAATGACCCTGCACGCTCTCAACGGCCTGCTCGCCCGGCACGGCCTCGCGCTGCCCAACCTCGGCGACATCGACGAGCAGACCGTCGCCGGGGCGATCTCCACAGGCACCCACGGCACCGGCGCCGGCTACGGGTGCCTCTCCACCTTCGTCGAGGCGATCACACTGGTCACCGGCACCGGCGAGGTGCTGCGCTGCTCCGCCGACGACCATCCCGACATCCTCGCCGCCGCCCGGGTTTCGCTCGGCGCGCTCGGCGTCCTGGTCGAGGTGACCCTGCGCTGCGTGGACGCCTTCGTCCTGCGCGCCCACGAACGCCCGGCCGAACTGGCCGACGTGCTCGCCGAGCTGCCCGCGCTGATCGGCCGGCACGACCACGTCGAGTTCTACTGGTTCCCGTACACGTCCCGGGTGCAGGTCAAGGCCAACGACCGGGTACCCGCCAACGACCGGCCACTGTCCCGCTGGCGCGGCTGGGTGGACGACGACTTCCTGTCCAACAGGGTCTTCGCCGGGGCCTGCCGACTCGGCCGGGCCGTACCCGCGCTGGCCCCCCAGATCAGCGCGGTCTCCGCCCGCGCCCTCACCGAACGCCAGTACACCGGCCGCTCCGACCGGGTCTTCTGCACCCCGCGCCGGGTCCGCTTCGTGGAGATGGAGTACGGCCTGCCCCGCGAGGCGTTGCCGGAGGCGCTCGCCGCGCTCCAGCGCATCGTGGACGGCCTGCCGTTCAAGGTGCTCTTCCCGGTGGAGGTGCGATTCACCGCCCCCGACGACATCTGGCTGTCGCACGGCTACGGCCGGGACAACGCGTACATCGCCGTGCACCAGTACGTCGGCATGCCCTACGAGCCGTACTTCCGGGCCTTCGAGCAGGTGGCCGCCGGGCTGGGCGGTCGCCCACACTGGGGCAAGCTGCACTACCGCGACGCCGCCTCGCTGGCCACGGCGTACCCCCGCTTTTCGGACTTCCAAAAGGTCCGCGAAAGCCTGGACCCGAACCGGGTCTTCACCAACCCCCACCTGAACCACGTCCTCGGGACCTGACGGACGTGACCTAGGGATCTTGGAAGGAAACTGCCCTTCCAGGGGCACATTCCTTCCAAGATCTTCACCCCTGCCAACCGGCGGCGCCGAGGGCAGCGCGGAGTTGGGTAAGGACCTCGTCCGGGTGAGTACGGATTGCCCAGGCGGGAAACCGGAGTACGCGGTCGCCTTCGATCCACAGATCGTTCTGGCGTCGCATGTCCGCCCACCAGGCCCGGGGATCGACGTGTTGACCGCCATCGATCTCGACATGCACCCTCCACTGCTCGAAGTAGGCGTCGAGGTAGCGACGTCGCCCGATCGAGTCATAGCGGATCTTCTGCCGTGCCGGCTCGGGTAGACCCGCGCGACGGATCAGCCCCAGGAAGTCCAGTTCCGCCACCGAGTGGGCACCGCCTGCGGCGTCCGCAGCCGCCGCCAGAACCAGCTGGCGACGGCGGACCCGGGGCAGCCGCTCGACGACCCGGTTCAGGTCGTCGCCGGCCACGATCCGTTGTTGGAATGCGGCGGCGACGATCGACCGCGCCTGCTGGTCATCGCCTGACCACTGCGCGGCGTCCACGATTGAACGAGCCGCCTTGGTCCGCCTGGGTTGCCCTACTGCCAGCACGTCCTGGTCCCGCAGTGTCACGGTCCGATGCGCCAGCACACCGGCTGGCAGTGAGCCGCGCCGGCAGGAGGCAGGGAGCAAGATGTGGATCGGGCGACCAGGGAACCCCCGTAGTCCTCCGGCCTGCGCTGCGGTCAGGCCACCGAGGATTGCCTCCGGCCCCGCGGCGAGGACGGCTGCCCACCGGAGCTGGCCTGCGCTGACCGGGCCGTTGTGCGCGACGAACACGGCTCGATGAATCTGCCGCCACGTCCCGGTCGCCACCCGATGCCGGATGGCCTTGGTCGACAGATGATGTCGCGCCTGGTCAAGGCTCACCACATCTTCCTGATGGAAGAGCAGCCACGTCAGCTCGTCCGCGTCATCGCTCGGCAGCCGGCGACCCCACTCAGCCGCAGACGACGCATTATGGAGACCCATGACCATCAAGTCTCCCGATCGCCGGCCCCGACCGGCAGTCCCTGTGGACAACGACGAGATCTTGGAAGGAAACTGCCCTTCCAGGGGCACATTCCTTCCAAGATCTCGCAGATCCAGGGCTACTCCGTGCTGGTGGCGGCCTTGCGCGGGGCGGCCTTCTTCGCCGGAGCCTTCTTCGCCGCCGTCGCCTTGGCCGTGGTGGTCTTCTTCGCGGCAGTGGACTTGCTGGCAGCGGCCGTCTTCTTGGTGGCCGTGGCCTTCTTGGCAGGGGCCTTCTTCGCCGCCGCCTTCTTGCGCGGCGCCGGACCCTTCGCCCGCTTCTCGGCCAGCATCTCGGATGCTTCCTCGATGGTCAGCGCCTCGGGGGTCTGCCCGCGCCGCAGCGACGCGTTGAACTCCCCGTCGGTGACGTACGGGCCGAACCGGCCGTCCTTGATCACCATCGGCTTCTCGGTCGCCGGGTCGACGCCCATCTCGCGCAGTGGCGGTGCCGCCGCCCGCCGTCCACGCGCCTTCGGGGCGGCCAGCAGAGCCAGCGCCTCGTCCAGCGTGACTGTGAACATCTTGTCCTCGGAGTCCAGCGAACGGAACTCCTCACCCTGCTTGACGTACGGGCCGTAGCGGCCGTTGTTCGCGAAGACCTCGACGCCGTCCGGCGCGACACCGATCAGCCGGGGAAGGCTGAGCAGCTTGAGCGCCTCCTCCAGGGTCAGCGAGTCCGGGGTCTGCGTCCGCAGCAGCGACGACTTGCGCTCACCACTGGACACGTACGGGCCGAACCGGCCGGACTTGAGCACGATCGGCTCGCCGGTGGCGGGGTCGTCGCCGAGCTTGCGTTCGCCGCTGCCGCCGAGGAACAGCTCGTGCACCTTCTCCGGGGTCAGCTCGTCCGGGGCCAGGCCCTCGGGGATCGGCGCCCGGTCACCCTGGGTGCCGCCCTCCTCGCCCTCGGCAGCCGGTGCCGGCTGCTCGCCGCCGGGCAGCTCCCGTTGCAGGTACGGCCCGTACCGGCCGACCCGCACGACGACCTCGCGGCCGTCGTCGTCGGTGAAGAGCGGGATCGAGTTGACGCTGCGGGCGTCGATGTCGCTGAGGTTCTCGGTGACCAGCTTCTTGAGCCCACCGGAACGGGCGATGTCCTGGTCACCGGCACCGTTGGAGCTGCCGAAGTAGAACGCCGTGAGGAAGTCGACAGCGGCGTGGTCGCCGCCGGCGATCTCGTCCAGCTCGTTCTCCATGGTGGCGGTGAAGTCGTAGTCGATGAGGCGGGGGTAGTGCTGCTCCATCAGCCCGATCACCGCGAAGGCCAGGAAGGTCGGGATCATCGCCTGGCCGCGCTTGGTGACGTACCCCCGGTCCTGGATCGTCTGCATGATCGACGCGTAGGTGGACGGGCGGCCGATGCCCAGCTCTTCCAGGGCCTTGACCAGCGACGCTTCGGTGTAGCGCGACGGCGGCTGGGTGTGGTGGCCCTGCGCGGCCAGCTCGTCGGCGGTCAACGGCTGGTCCTTGACCAGGGTGGGCAGCCGGCGCTCGGCGTCCTCGGCCTCGGCGTTCTCGTCGTCGCTGGACTCGACGTACGCACGCAGGAAGCCCGGGTCGGTGATGGTCTTGCCGGTCGCGCCGAAGTCGGCCTCCTCCTGCGAGGTGGAGACCGCCCGGATACGCACCGAAACGCTGGAGCCGACCGCGTCGGTCATCTGCGAGGCGATGGTGCGCCGCCAGATCAGCTCGTAGAGCTTGAACTCCTCGGCGGACAGCTCCTTGGCCACCTCGCCCGGGGTACGGAAGTTGTCCCCCGCCGGGCGGATCGCCTCGTGCGCCTCCTGCGCGTTCTTCACCTTGCCGGTGTAGCGGCGCGGCTCCGGCGGAACGCTGCGCTCGCCGTACAGCTCGACGATCTGACGGCGGGCCGCCGAGATGGCGGTCTCCGACAGGTTGACCGAGTCGGTACGCATATAAGTGATGTAGCCGTTCTCGTAGAGCCGCTGCGCGGTGCGCATCGTCTGCTGCGAGGACAGGCGCAGCTTGCGGGCCGCCTCCTGCTGGAGCGTCGAGGTGATGAACGGCGCGTACGGGCGACGGCGGTAGGGCTTCTCCTCGACCCGGGTGACGGTGAACGGCCGCCCCTCCAGCCGGGCCGCGAGACCCCGGGCACCGCTCTCGTCGAGGTGCACGACGCCGGCGCCGGCCCGGACGCGACCGGTGGTCGGCTCGAAGTCCTTACCGGTGGCGATCCGGTCGCCGTTCAGGGCGATCAGGGTGGCGTTGAACGCACGCGGACCCTCGCCGGCGTTCGCCACGGCGAGGGTGGCCAGGATGTCCCAGTATTCGGCGGTGCGGAAGGCCATCCGCTGCCGCTCCCGCTCGACCACGATGCGGGTCGCCACGGACTGCACCCGGCCTGCCGAGAGCCGCGGCATGACCTTCTTCCACAGCACCGGGGAGACCTCGTAGCCGTAGAGACGGTCGAGGATCCGGCGAGCCTCCTGGGCGTCGACCAGGTCGCGGTCGATCTCCCGGGGGTTGGCCACCGCCGCCTGGATCGCCGGCTTGGTGATCTCGTGGAAGACCATCCGCTTGACCGGCACCTTGGGCTTGAGCGTCTCGACCAGGTGCCAGGCGATCGCCTCGCCCTCGCGGTCCTCATCCGTCGCCAGGAAGATCTCGTCGACTTCCTTGGCCAGCTTCACCAGCTTGCTGATCTGCTGCCTACGGTCGGCGGAGACGACGTAGAGCGCCTGGAAGCCGTTGTCGACGTCCACCCCGAGGCGAGCCCAGGGCTCCTTCTTGTATTTGGCTGGCACGTCGGCGGCGTTGCGCGGCAGGTCGCGGACGTGACCGAAGCTGGCCTCCACGACGTACCCCGGGCCAAGGTAGCCCGAGATCGTCTTGGCCTTCGCCGGTGACTCGACGATGACCAGACGGGTGGTTCCAGCGTTGCTCGGCACGTCTCTCCCCGACCTCATTCCTGCTCGTGGCCTGCCGGCGCCCGGACAGCGACCGCTTTCGACCCCGCCGTCGCACCGGCGGTCCGGATGTCCAACGTAACGCGCCGCCCGCGTTTCGGGTTTCGCGGGCCGCAAACCGCCTCGACACGGCGGTCGACGCCGCCCCGCCACGCTCGGCACTGCCGGACGGCGCCACCGTACACCGTGGGTAGGGCTCGAAGCGGGTCACTGTGACGATGGCGGACCCACGGACCGCTCATTTTCCGCCTGGATCGACCCGCCGGCTGTCCGGCACCGGACACCCGGCCGTTCCACCCCGGGCCGCCGCCCAACCGCGTCGATCATGGACTTATGGTGGGCGTTTTAACCCCGGACGAGCAATACGTCCCCCAGCACAACTCCATGATCGACGCGACGAGAGGCGCGGCGAGGGGTGGGGTGAGAGGTGGGGTCAGGTTGGCCAGGCTTGGGGTGGGGTTGCCGGCGGCGGTCCGCCGACCAGTTCGGCGAGTCGGGCCAACCGGCGGCGGCCGGTGATCCGGTACGCCGGGCCGCCCTCACCCGGGCCGAGCAGCGTCCCGGCCAGCCCGGCCGCGGCGAGCGCGACGCCGATCGGCTCCCAACAACCCTGGTCGTCGGCGCCCAGCCGCAACAGGAAGCAGTCGGGAGGCTCCGGCGACCCGGCGGCGGCGAGCCACAGCCGCAACCGCCGGCCGGTCAGGTGGAAGGCGGCCGGCGGGCGTTTCGCCGTACCGTGCAGCCAGGCGGCCGCGAGCGGCTTCAAGACCCGGGTGTACGACGTACGAACGACGTGTCGCTCGCCCTCGGTCGGCTGCCAGCTCGCCGCGAGCCCGCGCGACGCCAGTTCGGCGACGAGCACGTGCACCCGCCAGGCGGCGTCCACCTGCACAGACAGGCGGGCGGTGCCGCCCATCCGGACCACCTCACCCGGCCCGGCGAGCAGCCCGGCCAGGTCGGCGACTGTCGATTCGGCAGCATCCGCACCGAAGAAGACAAGTTGCCGGCCCGCGTCGTCACCCTGGGTCGGGCCGTTCTGCGGCGCGCCACCGCGGCGTCGCACGGGAGTGGGCGTGTCGGACTCGGGCGCGGGGAACAGCGCCGGGGGCGGCTGTGCCTTCCCGGTGTCACCGAGCCCGCTCAGCGACACTCCGGTACCTCGTCGAATGCCTGTTTCAACTCCTCGGAGTTGAGTTTGCTGGTGTCCAGCGCGCTGGCGTCGTACTCCTTGTTGAGGGTTTCCACGGCGGCCCGCACGCCGTCGTAGAAGGCGGTCGGCTCGCCGGTGCCCAGGTCGTCGATGGTGTCCCGGGCGCGGCCGTACGCGTCCCGCATCTTCCCCAGTGAGCTGCGGAAACCCGCGGAGATGGTTTCGCCGTTGTCGGTCTCCGGGATGCCAGCCTTCTCCACCTTGCGGCGCGCGGCCTCGCTGGCCTGCTCCGCTCCGTCGAAGAGCCGCACCAGGTTCTCCTTGGCCTGCGCCGGGGTGGTCTGCGCGGTCATCTGCTCGTCAGTGCTGCTGGTGAGCTTGTTGATCTCGGAGCGCCAGGGGGCGAGCGCGCCGCAGACCGAGGCCGCCCAGGCCCGTGGGCTGGGGCCCCCGCCGCAGCCGGCCAGGACGACGATCGTGGCCAGGACCACCGTGAGCTTTCCGGCGGCAGACGCCCGGCACGTACGCATGCGTTGCAGCGTACGGCCTTTGGCCAGGTGTGGCACCGGGCCGTTCCTGGGTCAGGCGTTTACCGTCTCCGGGCGGTGATCGGAGCTGCCCGCGCCGGTGTTGCCATCGGCGTCCGAGTCGGACATCGCGATGCCCTTGCGCTTGCTGAACACCACCGACGCCACGATGATCAGCGTCGCGACCAGCGCGATGCCGACCCGCAGGCCGACGTTGCGGTCGTCGCCCACGCTGTACGCCACCACGGCGGGAGCGATCAGCAGCGAGACCAGGTTCATCACCTTGAGCAGCGGGTTGATCGCCGGGCCGGCGGTGTCCTTGAACGGGTCACCGACGGTGTCACCGATGACCGTCGCGGCGTGCGCCTCGGAGCCCTTGCCGCCGTACGCGCCGTCCTCGACCAGCTTCTTGGCGTTGTCCCAGGCCCCACCGGAGTTGGACAGGAACACCGCCATCAGCGTGCCGGCACCGATCGCACCCGCCAGGTACGCCGCGAGGGCGCCGGGCCCGAGGCCGAAGCCGACAGCGATCGGCGCCAGGATGGCGAGCAGGCCGGGGGTCATCAGCTCGCGCTGCGCGTCCCGGGTGCAGATGTCGACGACCTTGCCGTACTCCGGGCGCTGGGTGCCGTCCATGATGCCGGGCAGCTCACGGAACTGCCGGCGGACCTCCATCACCACGGCGCCGGCCGAGCGGGACACCGCGTTGATGGCCAGCCCGGAGAAGAGGAAGACCACCGCCGCACCGATGATCAGGCCGACCAGGTTGCGCGGGTTCGCCACGTTCAGCGAGTTGAGGATCTCCGACCCGACGTCGCCCACGCCGGCGTCCGCGTACGCGGTGCTGAGCGTGTCGGTGTACGAGCCGAACAGCGCGGTCGCGGCGAGGACCGCCGTGGCGATCGCGATGCCCTTGGTGATCGCCTTGGTGGTGTTGCCGACCGCGTCCAGCTCGGTCAACGTGCGAGCGCCGTGCTCGTCGATGTCACCCGACATCTCGGCGATGCCCTGGGCGTTGTCGGAGATCGGCCCGAAGGTGTCCATCGCGACGATCACGCCGACAGTGGTGAGCAGGCCGGTGCCGGCCAGCGCCACCGCGAACAGCGACAGCGTGATGGAGCTGCCGCCGAGGAGGAAGGCGCCGAAGACGCCGGCGCCGATCAGCAGCGCCGAGTAGACAGCCGACTCCAGACCGATGCTGATACCGGCCAGGATCACCGTCGCCGCACCGGTCTGCGAGCTCTTGCCGATGTCCTGCACCGGTCGCCGTTTGGTCTCGGTGAAGTAGCCGGTCAGCGCCTGGATCGCGGCGGCCAGCACGATGCCGATCACGACCGCGCCGATGGCCACCAGCCGCGGGTTGCCCGGAGCGTCGGTGAGGCCACTGTCGAACTCGCCGAAGGTCGCCGGCAGGTACGCGTAGGCGGCGATCGCCACCAGCACCGCGGAGAGCACAGCCGACAGGTAGAAGGCCCGGTTGATCGCGGTCAGGGCGTTACGGTCGGACGCGCGCAGCCTGGTGATGAAGACGCCGACGATCGCGATCAGCACGCCGATGGTGGAGATGATCAGCGGGAAGACCAGACCCTCCTCGCCGAACGCGGCGCGGCCGAGGATCAGCGCTGCGACAAGCGTCACCGCGTACGACTCGAACAGGTCGGCGGCCATGCCGGCGCAGTCACCGACGTTGTCGCCCACGTTGTCGGCGATGGTGGCGGCGTTGCGCGGGTCATCCTCGGGGATGCCCTGCTCGACCTTGCCGACCAGGTCGGCGCCGACGTCGGCGGCCTTGGTGAAGATGCCGCCGCCGACGCGCATGAACATCGCGAGCAGCGCGGCGCCGAAGCCGAAGCCCTCCAGCACGGTGGGCGCGTCACCCCGGTAGACGAGGACGACCATCGCCGCACCGAAGAGGCCGAGGCCGACGGTGAAGAAGCCGACGACGCCGCCGGTCTGGAAGGCGATCTTCATGGCCGCCTCGCGGCCGCCTGCCCGCTCTCTCGCGGCGGCGGCCACGCGCAGGTTCGCCCGGGTGGCCAGCCACATGCCGGCGCCGCCGATGAACGCGCTGAACAGGGCGCCCACCACGAAGAAGAGTGAGCGGCCGATCTTCACCGCGAGCTCACTGCCATCGGTGTCGTGCACCGGAAGCAGGAAGAGCAGCACGACGGCGACGACGACGAAGATCGCCAGGGTGCGGAATTGACGGAGCAGGTAGGCCGAGGCGCCCTCCTGGACCGCCCCCGAGATCTCCTGCATTTTCTCGGTGCCCTTACCAGCGGCCAGCACCGTTTTTGTCAGGGCGGCAGCAAAACCGAGTGCCACCAGCGCGACAACCGCGGCGATGACGACGTAGGTGACATTGCTTCCGGTAAGGGAAAGCCCGCCGCCGTCGGCGGCCAAGGTCTCGGACATCTGTGTCCTCCTGTTACCGAACAATCGCGCCGGTGAGTGGAGACGCACTGACCGACGCCTGGATGCGGACTCGCAAGCGCGCGCCAACCCACCAGCGGACCAGCGATGAACACCCATACCCGCTGGCTGCGGGATGGGTCACTTGCTGACAACCCGGGTACTGTAGCCCTCCGCAGTGTTGGAGGTCACACCCAGGTGGCACCGTGTCGCGATGATCTTCGTCGCTGTGTTATGAAACGAAATCTGATATAGGGCCCGATCCATGCGGAAAGGCCGCATCCCCAGCAGGGGACACGGCCTACGCAGCGGAACTCGTCAGCGGCCGACCGGCCACACCATCCGCACCTCGGTGCCGACGCCCTCGTCGACCGGGCGCACCTGAAGGTCCTCGACGAAACCGGCGAGCAGCGCGAAGCCGACGCCGGTGGTCAGCGCCTCATCGGTCAGCGCCTCGTTGGCCAGCTCGTCCGGCGGCAGCGCCGTCAGACCGATACCCGCCTCGATCGGCGCCCGGTCCACCACCCGCACCGCGTACGAGCCACCATCGGACATCTCCACCAGCACCGGGTCGGCCAGGCCGTACTGCCGGTGCAGGGCCACCGCGCGCGTGCACGCCTCACCGATGGCCAGGCGTACCTCGTCCAGCAGGTCCTCCCGGACGCCGGCCCGGCGGGCGACGGCGACGCCGACGAGGCGGGCGGTGCGCACGTGCACCGGGGCGGGCGAGAAGGAGAGCTTGACTGTCGCCATCACGCGCCGGCGCCCGCCGAGTCGGCGCTGATCGCCGCGTCGACCGTCGGGTGCAGCGGAAACACCTGGTCCAGAGCGGTGATCCGGAAGATCTTGAGCAGCGGCTCCTTGTCGCAGACCAGCGCGAACGAACCGCTGGCCGACCGGAGCCGCTTGAGCGCGCCGACCAGCACGCCCAGCCCGGTGGAGTCGAGGAAATCCACCCGACCGAGGTCGACCACCACGTGACGCGCCCCACCGTCGATCAGTTCGAGGAGTCGTTCCCGGAGCCGGGGCGCGGTGTAGACGTCCACCTCACCACCTACCTCGAGCACCGTGTGCTCGCCCACGGTGCGGGTCGCCAGTGACAGCTCCATTGGTCCTCCTCGCCAGAGCCGTAAACTCTCGTGGGCATCTAACCACTACCGCCGGGGCGGCCTGCGAACGCCAGCGGAGGCTTCCCCTTACCCCGGTGTCCGACTTTTCATCTCCGAACACCAGTGCGAGAGTGCAGGGCGTGACCTCCAACGACTTCGGTTCCGCGCGCGGCACGCCGCGCCACGACCTGGAGTCGTCGTCTGCGGCCACCGTATCCGCTGGTCCCGGCCCCGGGCCAGCGCCGGCCGACCTGCTGCGCCGGTTGCGCGCCCGGGGCGCCGCCGACCCGGTCACCCACGTCGAGCGGGTGCCCGCCCGCGCCGGGGTGCCCGCGCCATGGCCGTCGTGGGCACCGGCGGAACTACGCGCGGCGTTCACCCGGCGCGGCGTGGTCGCGCCCTGGCAGCACCAGGCCGAGGCTGCCAACCTGGCGTACGAGGGCCAGCACGTCGTCGTCGCCACCGGCACCGCGTCCGGCAAGTCACTGGCGTACCAACTGCCGGCCCTGGCCACAGTGCTCGCCGACCCCAGGGCCACAGTGCTCTACCTGGCGCCGACCAAGGCGCTCGCCGCGGACCAGTTGCGCGCCGTCGCCGCGCTGGAGCTGGAAGGGGTACGCCCCGCCTGCTACGACGGGGACACCCCGCGCACCGAGCGGGAGTGGATCCGCCGGCACTCCCGGTTCGTGCTGACCAACCCCGACATGCTGCACCACGGCATCCTGCCCGGGCACGCCCAGTGGTCCGGCTTCCTGCGCCGACTCGCGTACGTGGTGATCGACGAGTGCCACACCTACCGGGGCGTGTTCGGCTCACACGTCGCGCACGTCCTGCGTCGGCTGCGTCGGCAGTGCGCCCGGTTCGGGGCCACCCCGGTGTTCGTGCTCGCCTCGGCGACCTCCGGCGACCCGGCCACCGCCGCCGGCCGGCTGACCGGCCTGCCGGTCACGGCGGTCACCGAGGACGCCTCCCCACGCGGCGGGGTGACCTTCGCGCTCTGGGAACCGCCGCTGCTGCAAGCCGACTCGAACTCCTCCTCCCCGGTGCCCCCGCAGGCGACGGGCGACCACGACGACCTTCGGCAGGTCCGCCGGTCGGCGCTGCGCGAAACCGCGGACCTGCTCGCCGACACGGTCGCCGAGGGGGTACGCACCCTCGCGTTCGTCCGCTCCCGCAAGGGTGCCGAGGTCGTGGCCGCCAACGCGCGTCGAGCGCTTGACGCCGCGGTGCCGGGGCTCGGCGACCGGGTGGCCGCCTACCGGGGCGGCTACCTGCGGGAGGAGCGGCGCGAGCTGGAACGGGCGCTGCTGCACGGCGACCTGCTCGGCCTGGCCTCGACCAACGCGCTGGAGCTGGGCGTGGACCTGGTCGGGCTCGACGCGGTCCTGATCTGCGGCTACCCGGGCACCCGGGCGTCGCTGTGGCAGCAGGCGGGCCGCGCCGGGCGTTCCGGGCAGGAGGCCCTCGCGGTGCTGGTGGCCCGGGACGACCCCCTGGACACCTACCTGGTGCACCACCCGGAGGCGATCTTCGGCGCGCCGGTGGAGGCGACGGTGCTCGACCCGGCCAACCCGTACGTGCTGGCGCCGCAGCTCGCCTGCGCCGCGGCGGAGGCACCGCTCACCCCGGCCGACCTGACGCTCTTCGGCGAGGGGGCGAAGGAGGCGGTGGACGAGCTGGTCGAGGCGGGGGCGCTGCGGCAACGGCCCACCGGCTGGTACTGGCGGCACCGGGAACGACCCGAGGTGGACCTGCGCGGCGAGGGCGGCGCCCCCGTAGCCGTGGTGGAGTCGTCGACCGGCCGGCTGCTCGGCACTGTCGACGGTGGCTCCTCGCACTTCCTGCTGCACTCCGGCGCGGTCTATCTGCACCAGGGCGTCTCGTACGTGGTCGACCACCTCGACCTGGCCGACGGTTGCGCGTTGGTGCGCGCCGAGGAGCCGGACTGGTCCACCCACGCCCGCGACGTCACCGATGTGTCAGTGGTGTCGGTGCGCTCCTACGTGGACGCCGGGCCGGTCGGCATGTTCCTCGGCGAGGTGGATGTGACCAGCCAGGTGGTGTCGTACCAGCGGCGGCGGATCGCCACCGGCGAGGTGATCGACACCCGGCCGCTCGACCTGCCCACCCGGGAACTGCGCACGGTGGCTGTCTGGTTCACCCTGTCACCGCAGTCGTTGGCCCTCGCCGGGGTCCAGCCCGCCGACGTGCCGGGTGCGCTGCACGCCGCCGAACACGCAGCGATCGGCCTGCTGCCGCTGATGGCCACCTGCGACCGGTGGGACATCGGCGGGCTCTCCACCGCGCTGCACCCGGACACCGAGGCGCCGACAGTCTTCGTCTATGACGGGCATCCGGGTGGCGCCGGGTTCGCCGAGCGGGCGTACGGGACGGCTGCGGCGTGGCTGCGGGCCACCCGGGACGCGATCGCGGAGTGCGGCTGCGAGACCGGTTGCCCGTCCTGCGTGCAGTCACCGAAATGCGGCAACGGCAACAACCCCCTCTCCAAGCCGGACGCGATCCGGGTGCTCGACGTGGTGCTGACGAACCTGCCGGGCTGAGCGGCTTGCATGAATCGGCATGGCACGGGGCACAATGGTGTGGGAGCGCTTCCATCGATGTCTATGTTGCCGATCGACACCCGTGCCCGAGGAGAAGCTGTGGCCGACACCATCGCCGAGACCGTCGACCTGCTCTACACCATCGACCAGGACAATCTCACCCTCGACCAGCAGATCGCGCTGGGGTCGGCACTGGCCGCCCTGGCCCAGGCGGAACGGCTGGAACAGATCAACGAGCGGCTCCGTGGCATCCACCAGGTCATGAACACCTGGGCGCTGCGGGCCGCGACCTCCGTCGACAGTCACTGAGGTCTCCCGGAGTGATCCTGCAAGGGCACCAGTGGTCACTCCGTGCTGGGTAGTCGTCCGGCGCCCTCGACGACTACCCAGCAGCAACTGATCATGGAGAGCAGGGGGCGCGACCGTTGTCGGGCTGTGCGAGACTCCGGCGGACCAACCCCCGGAGGAGTTCACATGCAGCCCGACAACTTGCAGGGTCAGCACCAGTTCCACATCCGTCAGCGACTGCGCATGATGGTCAACCAGTACGAGGTCCGGGCGGTCTCCCCGGACGGCACCGAGGGTGAGTTGCTGGCGTTCGCGCAGCAGAAGCGGCTCGCCTTCAAGGAGCAGGTGACCATCTACACGGATGACTCCAAGCAGCAGCCTCTGCTCGGCTTCAAGGCCCGCCAGCGCATCGACCTCGGCGCCACGTACGACGTCACCGACGCGGCGGGCAACCCGATCGGCCTGTTCCGCAAGGACTTCGCCCAGTCGCTGCTGCGGTCCACCTGGCACGTCGAGCAGGCCGGCCTGCCGCAGGTGACGGGCCAGGAGCGGAGCATGCCGGTGGCACTGCTGCGTCGATTCGTCGACTCGCTGTCCTGGCTGCCGTACCACTTCGACTTCACCGCGGGCGGCCAGCCGGTCTTCACCGTGGTCAAGAAGTGGGGCCTGCGCGACAAGTACGTAGTCGAGGTGCAGAACCCGCAGATCGACCGCCGCCTCGTCATCGCGATGGCCGTCGCCCTCGACGCGCTCCAGGCCCGCTGACACACCCGAGCCGGACCAGGGCGGCGGCGCGGTGCGGTGCCGTTCGGTGCGGTGCGGTGGGGTGCGGTTCGGTGCGGCGACCCTTCGCGGTCGCCGTGGCGGCCACCCACTCCTCGGCTGCCGGCTGGGACCTGGACCTCGACCAGTCCCGGCCGGCAGGCCGCTAGCCGCGCTCTCCGGCGGCGAGCCGTTGGTGGCTCGGCCCCCCGGGAAGGGGTTTCGCTTCCCTCTGGAGCTGATGTCGTAAACGCATCACGTCCGATGTCGCAAACGATTCAGCTCCACAGCCCCCACCAACCCCACGAGAGCCCCGGCTCCTTCAGCCACGCGGACCCGCACCTGCGCTCGAAGCCGCGACGCGGGTCAGGCCGCAAACTCCACGCGCCAAGTCCTGCTCTGGCCGTGCCCGCCGCCGCTGTGCCCGCCGCCGTCCCCGCCGCCGTCCCCGCCGCCGCGGCGGCGCTGAGCAGGGACGCCTCCGCGAGGGTCAACCACGAGGATCAGCCACGCACCGGGCCGGCACGCGCGCTCGCCACGGCCACCCGCGTCAGGCCGGGTAGTGGCGTGAACGCCACCTCGACGGTCACCAGCACGTCCAGCCCGTCGAGGTGACACCCGACCAGCCGACCATCGTTGCGACCGGCGAGGTCGGACGCGGACGCGCAGGCCGCAGCGTCGCCGTCGAGCGCCCGCGCCGCCCCGGCCAGCGCGCCGAGGTCGGCTGCCACCGCCGCCCGTTGGCTCGCCATTCCGGCGGCGATGATGGCGGCGCCGAACGTCCCGAACACCACGAAGACGAGGCCCATCGCCAGCAGCAGAACCGTCGCGCCACCTCGCTCCGGGTCCGTCCCACCAGCACCGAGCCCTCCGGCAACTGGTTCGCGGCCGGAGCCGAACGGATCGCCAGTTCGTCGCACTACCAACTCCCCTCGTGAGCGCCCGGTTCGACGGCGGCGACGGCGGTGGCGACCACTGTGATTCGCGGTAGCCGCCCACCCAACATCCGGACGGGTGCCCGTACCGTCGCCTGCGCCCGGTCGCCGTCGACGGACACCGACACCGCTGCCCCCGGCGGTGCCGCACGACCACCCTCAGCGCTGCCGTCGGCGCCACGGGCGGCGGCGAGCGCCGCCTCCCGGGCCGCGTGCAGGCAGCTCGCCTGTGTGGTGACGGCGTTGACCGCGGTCAGGCCGGCCAGCAGGAACAGGAGCAGCGCCGGCAGGCCGGCCGCCAGTTCGGCGGTGAAGGACCCCCGGTCCCCGCCAGCAGCACGTACGAGGACGCGAAGTCTCCGCCCGCCGCGTGCTGCCAGCCCGGGGACGCTCGACCCTGAATCGCGGCCGGCCCGCCGGCGCTCGATCACTTCAGTGCCCGGTCGATGACGGCGGTCAGCGCCGACTGGACGTTGCCGGAGGTCAGCACCTTCAGCAGGATCCCGGCGAAGGCGACCGCGGCGAGCGTGCCCACGGCGTACTCGGCCGTGTTCATTCCGGCATCGCCGCGCAGGCGAGCGATGAGTTTGCGCATGACTGGTTCCCTTCTCGATGGGTCAGAGCACATCGCCGAGAACGGCGACGATCACCGGCACAAGGCCGGCGAGAATGAACGCCGGCAGGAAGCAGAGCCCCAACGGCAGGACGATGAGCACACCCGCCCGGCGGGCCGATGCCTCGGCGGCGGTGGCACGGTCGGCGCGCAGGTCGTCGGCGAGCCGGGTCAGTGCGCCGGCCAGGGCGGCACCACTGTTGGCCGAGCGCAACGCTGCCGCGGTCAGGCGCTCCGCTCCGGGCACTCCGTCCAGCGCGGACCACGCCTCCGCTGGGCCGCCCCCAAGCAGCAGCGTGCGGCCAACCCGGACCAACCGGTCGGCGAGCGGCCCGTCCAGCGCCTCGGCGACGGCCAGCACCGAGCGATCCACCGGGGCGCCCGCCCGCATCGCCGCGGCCAGGAGGTCCGCGGCGAGCGGCAGGTCGGCGGCCTCCCGCTGCCGCCGCTTGCGCACAGCGGGCGGCTCGATACGACGCAGCAGGACATCGAGCAGGAGCGCGGCCGGGAGAGCGCCGAGCAGCCCGAGCCAGCCCTCGACGACGACGGCCACGGCGAGCCCACCCAGCACCGCCACGAGCCGAATCGCGTCCGGCCGCCGCCGCCTGGCTGAGCTGGGCTGGTTCGCTGAGCTGCGTTGGCCGGCTGGGCTGGACTGGCCGGCTAGGCCCGGCGCGGTCATCCGGCCCGCCCCGGTGTCGCGCCCAGCCGTTCTGCCCAGAGGAGGCCCACGATCTGCAGGGCTACCGCGACGATCGCGCAGGCTCCACCGACAGTGCTGTGCAGGAGCACCGCCACGGGGTCGACGCCGATCCCGTACCCGAGCCCGATCCCGCCCATCGGCAGCGCCGCGAGTAGCCAGGCCGTAGCCCGGGCACCGGCCGCCTGGGCCGCCGCTGCGGCCAGGCCCCGGTCGGTCGCCCGGGCATCCGCCTCGATCCGTTCGACGAGTTCCGCCAGCGGCGCGCCGGTCCGGTCGGCCAATCGCACCGCCGCCGAGGTCAACTGACCTAGACGGCCTGCCCCGGCATGCTCAATGTCCGCGAGGTCGAGCGCGTGTGGCACGGGCAGACCGGCCCGTAGGTCCGCGGCGAGGCCGCAGAGCTGGTCCAGCGCACGTCGTCGGTCCCGCTCAGCGCTCCGGTTCGCTCGCCAACGCAGTACGGCGCGCACGGCCAGCGTGCCGTACCCGGCCATCGCGACCGCGGCCACCGGGCCGCCGACCACGGCACCCACACCGCCGCCGAGCAGA
This sequence comes from Micromonospora sp. D93, assembly GCF_018070365.1. NCBI lineage: Bacteria > Bacillati > Actinomycetota > Actinomycetes > Micromonosporales > Micromonosporaceae > Micromonospora > Micromonospora sp. D93. The sequence goes on from NZ_JAGPXW010000022.1 coordinate 25,300, forward strand.
CCGACCAGTGGCAGCACACGGGTCGTCGATCGTGAGATGCGCGCCGGCGCAGGCGTACTCGGCGCTCTGTCGGTCGGGCCGACGCGCCGGGGGTCGCGGGAATCGGCGATCGCGTACCCGTCGGGCGCCGTCGCAGCGAACGCGTCGCCCCGAGAGCCCACCTCCGGGTCGCCGTGCCCATCGGTGGTTGCCGTGTCGGAGACGTCGCGGCGACCGCCCACGTCCACACCGTTGACACCGATCGTGATCGTGGCCGCCGACGCGCCGGGCCGTTGTTCGGCATCGAGCATGGTGGTGGCCTCCTCCGGCCGGGCGGTGCCGGTCGGCCGTCGGAGATCTCGGCGGGCCGGCGGGCGCGTCGGGCCCTCCGGACGCGTAGAGCCGCCTGCCGTTCTTGGCCACCTCGGGCTGCGGGTGACGTCCCGGTCGGGCCAGCCAAGCGCCGTCTGCCTTCCGCTGGAACCCTCGGTGGCGCCGGGCTCGTAGGCGATGCCGACCGGATGGCCCGAGGTCGGGGCAGCGCCGGTGCCGTCGACCGGCCCGTCCGGCGTGCGACCGAGTTCCCTGATCCACCGCACCAGGGCGTCATCCGGATCGGCGCCTCCGCGCCTCCGCCCCGGCGTCAGCACGCGACGTCGACGGGCCCGAATGCTCCGCACCGGCCACGCCACCAGGACAGCGGCGACCAGCAGCAGCGCCGCCACCAGCATCGTCGTGCCGGTCATGCCGGACCCGCCGATCCGGGCCACGGCTCGCTGAGGATGGGCGGCACCGTCACCCCACGCTCCCGCAGCATCGCCCCAAGGGCACGGGCGGCGATGCCAAGCCCACTGCCGCGCACCCAGGCGGGCACCACTGTCACCATCCGTTCGGGTCCCTCGGGCAGCAGCAGGCAGACCGACTCCAGCACGCGACCCCGGTCGCCACGTCGTACCTGGAACAGCACCTGCAGCGCGGCGGCCACCTGGGCGTGTAGCGCGGCCCGAGGCAGCCCACCCAACATGCCCAGGGCCTCCAACCGGGCCGGTACGTCCGACGGTGTGTTGGCGTGCAGCGTGCCGGCGCCCCCGTCATGGCCGGTGTTGAGCGCGGCCAGCAGATCTACCACCTCACCGCCCCGGCACTCCCCGACGACCAGCCGGTCCGGACGCATCCGCAACGCCTGTCGGACCAGGTCAGCCAGACTGACGACGCCAGTTCCCTCCACATTGGCGGTACGCGCCTGGAGGCCCACCACGTGCGGATGTCCGGGACGCAGTTCGGCGGCGTCCTCCACCAGCACGATCCGCTCGGTGGCCGGCACCATCCCGAGCAACGTGTTGAGCAAGGTCGTCTTGCCTGACCCGGTGCCACCGGTCACCAGGTACGCCAGCCGGGCCTCGACGACGGCGGCGAGTAGTGGTGCCAGCGGTCGCGGCACGGTCCCCTGGCGTATCAACTCGTCGAGGGTGAACGGCCGGTGCCGGAAGGTCCGCAGGGACAGGTAGGGGCCTTCGGTCGCCACCGGCGGCAGCACGGCGTGCAGTCGGGTGCCGTCGGGTAGCCGCGCGTCCGCGTATGGCGAGCCGTCGTCGAGCCGCCGCCCCGCGCTGGCGATCAGCCGCTGCGCCAGCCGGCGGACGTCCTCCACCGAGCCCACCGGCACGGCGACCTGGTGCAGCCCCGATCCGCGGTCGACCCAGACCCGGGCGCCGTTGACGAGGACGTCGGTGACCTCCGGGTCGGCGAGCAGCGGCGCCAGCGGCCCCGCGCCGACGAGGTCGTCGCGCACCCGGTCGGCGATCCGCAGCATGGCCGTGTCACCGAGCACCGCGGCGGCGGGCTCGGCCCGTACCGCGGAGACGATCGCCGCGGCGGTGACCGGGGTGGTGGCGGCGGCGATCCGCTGGCGTACCCGGGCGGCGAGCGTGCCGTCCTCCGGCCCGGCGGTCATGCCGCACCCGTGGCCGGCACGCCGGTGAGGTCGGTGACGATCCGTTGGCAGAGCACGGCCAGTGGGCCCTTGCCCCCGGCGGCCGGCGCCTCGCCCCGCTCCAATCCACGGCAGAGCCCCGGCTCGGGGCGCAGCGTGCCGGCCAGCGGAAGGCCCAGCGCTCGTGCCACCTCGGTCGCCCGCAGCCGCCCCGGGGCGGGCCCGCGCACCACCACCGAGAGCGCAGCGCAGTGCGGGGCGGCTGCGGCCACCACCCGAGTGGCCGCCGCGGTGGCACGCAACTCGGCCGGCACGACGACGAACGCCTGGTCGGCGGCTTGCAGCGCCACCACTGCCGCGTCGTCCAACTGCCGGGGCAGGTCGATCACCACGAAGTCCCGCCCACGCCGGGCCGCGTCGACGGTCGCCGCCATCGCCGTCGCTGGCAACGTCAGCATCTCGCCGCGGTCCCAGGAGAGCACCACGAGGTCACCCCGGCTGGGCAGGGCCTGCACCAGCGCCGGGGCGTCCACCCGGCCGTCGGCGCTGGTGAGCGACGGCCAGCGCAGGCCCTCCAGCTGCTCCCAGCCCAGCACGAGGTCGAGACCACCGCCGAGCGGGTCGGCGTCGACCAAAAGGGTGCGCAGCCGGGCCCGGGCGGCGGTCACCGCAAGACCACCGGCGAGCACACTCGCGCCCGCACCGCCCCGCCCACCAAGGACCGCGACGACTTGGGCGCCGACGCCGGCCGGACGGTCCGGGTCATGTTCGGCGAACCGATCCACCAGCCACGGCTCGGCGGCCGGCAGCGTGGCGACGTGCTCGGCCCCGATCAGCTCGGCGATCTGCCAGCCCGGGTCGAGCTGACCGGCCCGGCCGAGCAGCACCAGCCGGGGCCGCTGCGGCAACCGGGCGCGCAGACACGCCTGCGCCTGATCGGCGCCGAGCAGCACCAGGGGCGCGGGAAGCCAACGGGTACGGGCAGCCGCTGGGTCGCGGGCTAGCTCCACCTCGGTCCCGCCAACGGCGGCGAGCCGGAGCACATCATCGAGCAGTTCGTCGTCGCCGGTGACGACCAGCGGGAGCCGGCGGATCGGCGGAACCGTGGTACGGGGTGGCATCGCGGCCTCCAGCGGTCGGACTCTGGTATGCCGCCGACAGTGCTCGGAATCCGCCCTGCGGACCGCCCCAATTCCGTCGCCTGTGGACAACCTGGTGGCCTGTGGAAAACGCCCGCCGGGACAGTTGATCTGCTACGGGCACGGGCACATCCGCAGCTAGCGCCGCTGAGCCAAAAACAGCGGGGCCGCTCCCGAAAGGAGCGGCCCCGCGAGTCGGTGGTCAGCCGGGCTGATTTGTCCAAGCGGCATCGAGGATCACCTGGTACGAGCTGATCCGCACTGGCGACAGCGTCAACAGCTCATGGGCGAGCAATTCGCCCGTCCTCGGATCGAAGACCAGAAGAGATTGCTGGTCGTGATCGCGGTCGTCGAAGGTGACGGCGGCTCCGTTGCGGCCGGCACGGTCCGTGACCTGCCCCCGCCAGCGGAAGCCGGGCACGTCGGCGAGGACCCGCAGGACCGCCGCTCGGGTCGCACGCGGCACGACGTACCGGCTATAGAGCGTGCTGACCTCCTTGCCCGCCGCCCCTCCGCCGTATTCGACCTTCAGCAGTTTCCGAAGCTCTGCCGGGACGGCCGACGGCGGCGTGAGTGCCTCGGGCGGCAGCGGAATGGCCTTCGGTGCGGGGGTGCCTGTGGATGCCGGCCGCGCAATGCCTTTGCGCTGCCAGTAGTCCCGGGACTCCTGGTCGGGGTACTGCGGCTCCAACTGGGTGTTGATCTGACTACCGGTCCCGTCTGCGGCCTGCCAGACCTTGGACGCCCCGGCGAAGGCGACGTGGTAGCGACCGTCGGCGGAGGTCATCACCGGATCGCCCCACAGCTTCGTGTGGTGATACATGTAGCGCCCGCTCTGGCGGTCGTACACCGCGTCTTTGATCTTGTTGGCCAGCATGCGTAGCTGCGGGCCGGCGGCCGGCGGATCCGCGTCGAACTGGTACGCGACCGGCACGAGCACCAACCCCGCTGCCGCCGGCGGCTCGCCCGGCGTGTCCGGTGCGCCCTCGCCGAACGGCTGGAGCACCGCCACGGCACCGACCGCGACCGCCAGCGTCCCGGCCGTCAGGACCAGCCGGCGGGTCGGGCGTACGCGACGATGCTCGGCGACCGTTTCGGTAGCGCTGGCGCGTTCGATCAGCTCGCGCGCCGAGATCAGCGGCGGCCCGACGGCCGCGTTCCGGGCCGGGTCGGCCGGGCCCAGAAGAGTACGGGTGCGCTCTGCTCCGAACATCACAGATCCTCTCGAATGGTCACCAACACCGGTCGACGCCGGGTCGGTGCGGGCCGGTCCGACATTGCTTCGGCAAGACGACGGCGGGCGCGATGCAGGCGCACTGCGGCGGTCGCCCCTGTGCAGCCGAGAACCTTGGCCGCCTCGGACACCGTCAGCTCCTCCCAGCCGACCAGCCGGAGGATTTCCTGGTCGAGGTCGTTGAGGGTGGCCAGAGCGGCCCGGACGTCGGCGACCCCGACGCTCGTGTCGGCACCCGACGATCCGGCCAGTCGCTCGAGGTCGACAGCGGTGATTGAGAGGAGGTCCGGTGTGCTGCGTCGAGACCGCCACTGGTTTGCGAGAAGGCGCCGAGCCACCCCGTACAGCCAGGGCAGGCTGCGGTCCGGCACCTCGACGCGGCGACGCCAAGCGACGACGAAGACCTCCTGGGCAAGCTCCGCCGAGGCATCCCGGTCAGCGAGCCGGCGCAGGCCGTACCGGACCATGTGCTCGTACTCGGCGGCGTAGAGGCTGGTGAACCAGCCCTCGTCCCGCTTCTTCGGTGGACCCACCCGAACCCCCATTGCCTCGGCGACTCTCACAGTGGCTTGTGTCGCTGAGGGGCCCGGGATTACCGCGCGGCCGAGGGCCGGTGCCGCTAACCGGGAAAGCGAGTGATGCGGTCAGTCGTCGATCGCCTGGTAGACGGTGGTCCAGAAGTCGTGCCACATCGGCAGCCGCTGGTCGCCAGCGTGCGCCCGCTGCATGAACACGAGCGTCGTCAGGTCCTCGGCGGGGTCGTTGTACCAGGCGGTGCCGTAGAAACCGGGCCATCCGTAGCTGCCGACCGAGGGCCCGAGGTGCGTACGCCGGGTCCGGAGCGACATTCCGAAACCCCAGCTGATGGCGTCGAAGTATCCGGGCCAGAAGCCGGAGATGGCTCTCTGCGTCGGGGTCAGGTGGTCGCTCGTCATCAACGTCACCGCCGGCCGCGACAGCACACGCTCGCCGCCGTAGGAACCGCCCGCAAGCAGAGCCGACGCGAAGGCGAGGTAGTCCTGGGCGGTCGAGACGAGCCCGCCGCCACCGGACTCGAACAGCCGCGGTCGACTGAACCGCCCGTCGGGGGCGTCCTCGACAACCGGCTCGCCAGTGGCGGCGTTGTCCTGCTCGTACGCCGTCGCGACCCGGCCGATGCTCTCGCTACCCACGTTGAAGCCGGTGTCGGCCATCCCCAGTGGCTTGCACACCCGCTCACGCACGGCGTCGCCGAAGGACATACCGGTGGCTCGGGCGATGAGTACGCCTGTGACGTTGGCGGCGGTGTCGTACATCCAGCGCTCACCCGGCTGGTGGACGAGCGGAAGGTCACCGAGCTGGCGGATCCACTCGTCCGGCGACGGATATTCGAGTGCGTTCAACGCGTCGGCGATCGGGACCGTTCCCGGCTCGGCGGGGACCATGCCGGTGCCAAGGGTGCCGTCCAGGACGTCCCGCAGCGTTATCGGGCGTTCCGCCGGGACGGTGTCGTCCAGTGGACCGTGGGGATCGGCGAGCACTGTCATGTCCGCCAACTCAGGGAGGAGATCGTCGACCGGGTCGTCGAGGCGGAGGGTGCAGTCCTCGACGAGGGTCATCGCACACGCGGCGACGATCGGCTTCGACATCGAGCCCAGGCGACAGATCGTGTCGGCCGCCATCAGCGTCTGCGACCCGGGGCCCTCGAACGCGAGATGACCCGTCGCCTCGATGTGCACCTCGCCGTGCCGGGCGAGGACGACCACCATGCCTGGGACGAAGCCGGACTCGACGTGGCGCTCCAGCAACCCTTGCAGCCGAGCCAGCCGTTTCGACGAGAAGCCACCAGCAGCCACCTGTTTCCCCCTCAGCTCGTCCCGTTTGGCAAATTACACGGCAGGCGGTGATCGCACGGCCCAGGACGAGGTGGGGAAGGAAGCCCGTCCGAGCAGCACCGCTCAGCACAGGCGCTCCCTGCCGTGGGCGTTTCCAGCTGGTGCTGAACGAGTTCACCGAGGCGGTGCGGGCGGGGAACCCGGTGCCGCTGACGAGGACGGTGAGAATCGTGGCGACATGGTGTCGCCTGAGGTGGCAGAGGCTGACCGGCGAGCGCTGGGCTGGTAGCCGGGCTACACGAGGCGGCTTGTGTAGCCGGCGTCGATCAGGCGGCTGTAGGCGGCGCGGACCTCGTCGGGGACATGCTGGGGGATGGCAAAGCCGAGTTCGGCGTACCTGTCGATGCGTTGGGTGTCGCCGACGAGCATGTCGATGACCTTCTTGGTGTTGCCGATGCTGGTGACGTAGTCGTCGAGTGTGAGCGGGTGGGACGCGCAGATGACTTTGACGTCGGGCCAGAGTTTCTTGCAGGTGGCGTACGCGCGGCGTTGTTGGTAAGGGCGGGACATCAGGATGACCGACTGGGCCTGGACCTGGTGCTCTGCAAGGAGCGCGCGGCTGTACTCGATGTTCTGGCCGGTGTTGGTCGCCTGTGTGTCGATGAGAATCGCATCGGCCGAAACGCCGTGAGCTATGGCGTACTCGCGGTAGTGGACGGCCTCGCCCCGGGGGAAGGTCTCGATGGTGGTCGCGGCGTTGGCTCCGGTGAAGACCAGCGTCGGAAACATCCCTCGGTGGTATAGATCGGTGGCCGCCTTGGCGACTCCGAGGTCGTGACTGCCCAGTCCGATTCCGACGTCTACCGGCCGAATCTCGTGGTGCATGTTGTGGTAGTTCCACAGGCGTTCGACGTCCGCGCGGTGCTCGACGGGGATGGTCGTGGGAGTCCTCGACATCGTTAATCCCTCAGTCAGGGATCTTGAAGGTGTACGTCCAGGTGAAGCGGGATGCGGCGTGCACTCCTCGGGCGAACTCGACCGGTCGGCCGCTCTCGGTGAACGTCGTGCGGTGCAGGACCATGACCGGTTCGCCGGCGGGGAGGCGGAGGAGCTGCGTCTCCTCGGGGGTGGGCATCCGGGCGTGGACGGTTTCGGTGATCGTGTCTGGTTCCTGTCCTCGGCCGGTGAGGATAGCGAAGCCTCCGCCTCTACCGGCCGGCCCTGGTGTCGGATCGACCAGGGATGTCCCTTCTACGTCTTCGGGCCGGTAGTAGCTGGTCAGAGCGTGGGTGGGAACGTCGGCTTCCTTGACGAGGCGGGCGCGTTCGTAGACAGACGCTCCGCTTGCCAGGCCGAGCGCGTCGGCGGTTTCGGCGTCCGCCTTCGTCAGGCGCACCTCGTTGGTTTGGTCTCCTGGCGCCCATGCGCGGCCGGTAGCTTCACGATCGGCGGCGAACGCGACCAGCCCTGACTTCCACTTGCTCTTGGCGTAGCGATCGGTACCGAGTCGCTTCATGGCCATGCGTGGCCGGACCACGGTGCCGCGCCTGCGGACGGGCGTGACGAGTCCTTCGGCTTCGAGTAGTCGCACTGCTTGCCGGACGGTGTTGATGTTGACCCCGTGATCCGCGGCGATCTCGTCCTGCTTCGGCAGGGTGCTGCCTTCGGCGTAGTCGCCGCGCTGGATGGCTTCGCGCAGGAGCGCAGCGAGATCCCGGTACCCGATGCCCATCTCTCCTCCTGGCCGCGTGCTGCGTAGAGCCATCTCTGCCGGCAAGTATGCCTCACTCGCGAACATTAGAGCTAGCTCTATTGACAACGGGACAGGCGATCGGGTCACATAGAGCTAGCTCTAATGCCTGATGGGTGGGAGATTGTGATGCATGGTGCTGCGGAAGTTTCGGACACATCCGGACCACCCCCGGTTCAGCTTGCTGGCTCCCGCGCCCCATGGCTCCAGGCGCTGTCAAGGTTGGCGGAGCCTGCTCGCCGCGCTCCGGCAGGGCGCGGAAGTTCGTCCGCCAGCGGGGTGACCTTTACGCGATCGGGCAGGCATCTTCCACGGGCTGGCGGCTCGGGCGACGTCCGCGCCCGGACTGCGCGGATTCCGGTCGCGCGGCGACCTGCCGAGGCTGGCGCGGGGTGAGTGCTGGCGTGGGACCGCGAACCAAACGACGGCCTGTGAATGGTCCGCCCGCCTCGGCGCTGCGCACACCGACGCCGCGCCGGCCGGGTGTCCCCGTGCCGGGCGACCTGGTGCTGATTGACAGTCGGGCGTCGGTGCAGTTCGGCGGTGATCGGGCTCTGTGGTTACGGGTGACCTCGGTCTGCGACAAGCCGACGTACCACGGCTGGGTGTGGCTGACCGGCTACTCCATCGACCTGGCCACCGGTAAGGCCCTGGCACGGCGGGAGGTCTTCGCCCAGATCGCCGGTCTCCAGATCCAGCAACACAGGACCGACAGCGCGCCGCCCCTCAAAAACACGGTGCCAACGACGAGGAGACGCGGTGTTTGACGTTCGGGTACGACTCGGCGCGGTGCTGGACATCGACGCGGTCGATCGTCTCCTGCCATCGGACGGGCCGGTGCGGTTGTGGGTGACCGGGGTACGGCTGCTGGCCAACCGCCCGCCGCGCGATGAGTGGATCTGGGTCGAGGGCATCAGGCTCTCTCCGTCGGGCCGTCGTGGCCCTCAAGCACAGATCCTGGTACGCGCAAGCAAGCTTCCACCGGAGGGCTCAGTCCATGGAGCGTCCCCGCCGGCGTGACTTTCCGCCCGGCACCTCGACCAGACAACCCGGAAGACGAGATGTGAGCTGGCCGGAAGCGCTCCCGGGAAAGGGACGACCCCCGTCGGGGGGATGCGGTCACGGGCTGTCGACTACTGCCAACTGGTGGCAACCCGCGCCGACGAGCAGGTGCCGGGCGTCGTTGGTTCACCTTCGGAACCGACCCGCATCAACGCTCGCGGTGCCTTTTTGCTGCCTCGCTGTCTGACGCCTCGCTTACAAAGGTGCTTCCGGCAAAGATCGCAGCGACCCCTGACGTCCCCGGGGGTCCTGACAGGACCTCACGCTCGTGGACGGGTTGATGCCGTTAGGCATGATCGCGTGGTGGAATCAAAGGATCTGGCGGTGCTAGTGATTCGAGCCTCGGCAGCCGTGGCGGCCGGCGGTGTAGCTCTAGCGAACCCCGTAGCGGGCCTTGCGGCGGCAGGCTTGGTGCCCTTGTTGGACCAAGCTGTGAGCCGCTGGCAGGCCGAGCAGGCTCGCAACGTGGGGAGGGCTCTTGATGAGGCCGTGGAGGCGTCCGCCCTCTCACCGCAGGAGCTACTCGGCCGGCTAACGGAAAATCCAACACGACTACTACTGCTCGGCAATGCGCTGAACGCTGCCGCCCAGTCGACTTTCGAGCAGAGGGTACGAGCATTGGGCCATGCTCTCGCGTCTGGGGCGCTGGCAGCCGATGATGCGCGAGTTGACGAAGAGCAGCTCTGGGTAACGATCCTGGCAGGTATCGAGGCGCCGCACCTGCGAATCCTCGAGTACTTGATGAGGGATCATCCTGACCGGCCCGGCCCAATGGTGACCCAGCAGGACACCCTTGCTGAGGTCGCTCACGCCAGCAACCTAATGACCGGACGGCTCCTTGCCACGCTCGAACGGCACGGCCTCGCGAGGTGGCGTTGGGGCGAAACCTACCCACGCGCTTATCCCGAGTCGCAAGGTGCATCGGCCTCAGAGAAGTGGTGGCAGCGCGATCAGCTCACCGCTCCTCTCCTTGACCGACTTCGCGGTTCTGTCGCTGTTGCCGACGGCAGACCTACCGGCGACTGAACCAAGCAGGAGCCCCCTCGGCAGCGCGCTGGTCCGGGAAGGACGCCTCGCTTACAAGCTCTGTGCAGCGCATCCGGCTCCGTCCGGGAACGGCTGCACGCTCGGAGCACGGTCCGTCGTTCCGCTTCCGGGTACGCCGACGTCCGGCGCGGTAGCTGTCATGGTTGCTGTCGACAGCCTGGGCGCCGCTCCTGCCTACACTGGGGCCGCACCTTCGGAGGGACCGATGCAGATCGATGAGGCAGCTCGTTGACGAGAGGCTTGGCGACGAGCAGAAAGCCCACCGTGTGCCCATGAAGTACATGAGCGGGAGTACAGCTTGGGTGCAGACACCGGTGATGACGTGTGCGTCGCCTGTGGTGCCACCTTCGCGGCAAGCCGAAGCCTGGACCGCTTGACGCCCAGACCTACTAGCGCCATCAGTACAACAACTACAGGTAAGGCGGCGACCGCCGGCCTGGCAAGCGGGTCGATCACGCCTTTTTACCTGGGCAGACATCGTCACTTCTGGTCGTCATTTGGTCGTTCGCGATCGGCCTCCGACGGCCTGGTGACGGCCTGGGCCTGCTCCATGCCACTCCTGGCCTGACGGCACATGCCGGACTCCCGTGCAGCCCGAGGTCTGCTCCTGTCTCAGTCGCCGGTGGCTGGCGATGCAACATCCTGACTCGGCTCGGTGTGCGAGCTTATCGCCTGCCTAGCCTTAGGAATCCTGCTGTAGACGTCGTCCATGAGGCGCAACAAATGATCTGTAGCCTCCAAGATTCCGACCGGCTTTTCGCGTTCGGGAAAGGCTCTGCTTGTCCAGGTGTTTAGCGCGACTCCAGCGAATGTCGATAGCTGTGCAAGGAACCCCAACGGGTGGTCCCCTATCCCTCCTGCGGGCTGCTCGACGCTAAGGAGTTCGGTCAATCTGTGGACGACATCGAAGCGAGTGGTAAATCCCGGGTGTGTCGCAGCAGTGTCAAACTCTACCCACGACCCTGTAACGTGGGCGAGAGTAACAAGGGCGAGAGTGGACCCCGCGACAGCTCTGTATAGGTCCGGGAAACTTGGCTTTCCCTCTATAGCGTCGGCAACGATCAGGTAGCCGAGAATATCCGCCTGCACCTCCTCCCGCTGGGACTGGTTGAGGTGCGCCAGAGAATCGAAGATTCCAAGGCACTCGATCGCCTCATCTACAGCAAGTTTGGCCTTTCGCTTATCACGCCTGGCGACAGTATGCCCAAGGAGGTGATGTGCTAATTCGTGGGCGATGACGAAGGATTCGGCAGCGTCAACCGCATCCTCGTGCAACGTTTCTCGGCCTTTCAGTCGGAGCGCTGCGATCGGATTACCGGTCTGCACTAGGCGATAGTCAGCCCAATCGACCCTGGCAGCATCAAGCTCATCCCAAGGCTTAGAGAATCGCTTATTGAGCTCATCGACCATTTCATCGAGGGGGCGTCTGGCGGTGACGTCTCCGTAGAACGACTTGAGGTTATGAAAAAACTCATCGTAGGCGGTGGCGTATGCTGTCAAGGTGAACGAATATTGAATATTGATCTCTATAACCCCAGCTTGACGCTCAGTCCAAGCCTTGGCATTCAGATCCCCCTTCAACACCCTGCCAACGAAGAGGTTGTTTGCCAGCGCCCGCCACTCGCCGGGAACAGCCTCGATCAAATTTCTGATCGTCAGGCTGAGTTGCGGGCAGTTTGAGCGTTCCGGCTTAAACTCTAAAGCCGCCGTCAACAGTTTTTCGGGCAAAGAGCGGCCGGCCCGCCGGTAGAAGTAGACCCAGAAGTTCAGGTCTGGAGGCATCCTATGTTCGTGGAAAAACTTGCCGCGCGAGTTCTTCAGGTTCGCCACGATGTACACCGTACTGGCTGCCTGGTGCCTAGGGAGACTCGATACGCATAGCTGTTTATGTCCGTCGTCCGCGTAGCCTCTTGCTCGTCGACCCGCCCGGTGCCGGAACCCTCGCCCACTCTGACCACCCTCGCCTACAAGCTCTGTGCAGCCCGTCCGACATCGTCTGCCCGGTTCGTTACGGGGTGTCGCTATGCGCCGCGTTAACCACTGCATCAGGCACTACAACCGCCTCGGCTTGAGGACCTACTGCCTCGGAGGTCACTTTTGGAACCGCCTCCTGCCCATAAGCCGCCGGCGCACCTCAGTCACAAATTCACTTCGACAGGCATCGAATCTCCTACTGATTACCTTCCAGGATGAATCATCGCTTGCGGAAAGCTCCACGGAAACCAACACCAGGACTTCCGCCTTCTTTATGATTTTGGTGGGACACACAAGGCGCACAGATTCCAATGCAGCCCGCAAACGCTCTGCGGCAGCAGCCAGATCCGTCAGCGTGGTTTTTCCCTCGCGACCTAGGCTCTCGTCCAGCTTGGATCGAAGAGAAGCAGGGAGATCAGGGTTGCCCCTAAGAATCCTTTGAACTTGAGGAAGAAGTGCGTTGAACTCCTCTTCCTCAAGAGGTCGACCAGACGCTATGTCCGCATGTTCTCGAATGACTGCCCGCGTCGATGCAGGTAAAGCCTGGACCAACTCATCGAATTTTTGCTGCACGAACCGCTGGGTATTGACTTCCATAGTCTGCTGCATGTGGAGGGTTTCACTTGCTTCAAGCAAGCGTGAACATGCGAGGTGTTGTTCAGTTCTTAACCATTTATTGTACTCGTTAGACCGGGAAAGAAGCTGACCTAAGATGACTCCAAATAGGGCCGCCAAAGCACTTATCAAAGGTGTCGACACGCCGCCCACCCTAGTCGAGTATTACAACAATTGAAGGAGGAATCTACAAAGCATATTGTCGAGATCGATCGATGACTTGCCGAATCTCCGGTTCGGTGATAGCGGATACAGCAGCATCCAAACGATTGAACCGCCTCGCAAACCGCAAATGCCGAAAAATTCGCCCCGACCAGGACACGTCGGCCAAGAGCCTTGCAGCTTCCCTAACGAGGTCAGCAAACTTGCTGTTAATGCCGCCCCCACCCTCGTCCTCGTCAGGATAGTCGTTCCAACTGGAATAACTGAGAGAATGCGCAGCGTCGGCGAGGGACAAGTAGAATCGCACATAGCCTCGCGGTATGCGGCCAAGCAATGCGGCAGTTTCCAACGCTCGCGCCGCTTCCACAAATGCTGGCTTCTCGCCGTGGGGTGCCCAGCGCGAGTGCTCCATTTTACCTAGCGCTTCGAGCACCCTGGCCTGAGCTTCGCGCCGATCCTTTCCGCCCGCGAGCCATTGCCCCAGAATAGACCCGATTCCGAGTGTCCCCAATGCGCCAACTATCGATAGCGAAGCGTTAAGGCCCAGTGTCATATTCAAGAGTATGCGTCTGGTGTGCAACCTGCCATCCCGTCTGCCGTCGACCCGCCCTCTTAGGGAGCGGGCCTCCGCCGGGCCCGCCACGTCAAGACGGCCTTGACGCCCTTACGGACGCTGGCGGGTCGGGTGGTGGTCTGCTCGGCTTGCCCGCGTCGATGGCAGACGGGATGGCCCACCGCAACCACCCACGCACCGGAGCCCGCCGACGCAGCCTCGGCCATCCTGGAGCCGGAGCGCCCCCGCCGGAGACGCAGTGACGCCCAACCCAGCGATCGCCGCCAGCTCGCCGCCGCGGGCGACGTCCACTCCCCTACGCCGCGCGGGCTCGTGGCCGCGCGGCCCGGCCGGCTGCCGGCGCACCACCACCCGGTCAACCGTCCTGTCGTGCTGCGGCGGCCCCTTGGGCTTCCGCCTTCCACGCCAGCCGCCGGGCGTATTGCGCGGCCGGAGTCGGAGCGCCAGCGGAGCGACGGACGCGCGCCCAGGCGGCGGCGCGTGCGGCCCGTTCAGGGCCGCCTTGAAGACGTACCGAGCCTTTGACCACTTGGCTGTCAGCCAGCCCTGTCAGCCGGCCCTGCCCTGTCGGCGGATCAGGTCGAGCCGATACTTCGTGGGCGGGAGATCTCCGCTTGATCGATACTGCATCGATGACCAAGCTGGACAAGGATTGGGCGATCGAGCAGATCGATCATTTCCTGCACACGACGGAGCAGGTCGCACCTGACATGCGTGGCTCAGGCATCACATTCTTCGGCACGGTGCAGCGAGGCTCGGAGACTGAGGCCGCTTCTGCCGCACATGTCGTGGAACAGATCCTCGACCGCGTTCTTCCTAGCTGGCGGGTCGATCATCGCTCCTCCGGCAAGAAGCACGAGGGCTGGGACCACCTGCGAGAGTGGGCGGCTCGCGGGAAGGTGACAATCCAGCGCGACGCGGAGCTACGCGAGCGGCTTGGCGACGGAGCACCCGAAATGGACGCCGGCAAGCTGCACCCCTGGGTCTGGGAGAGCGCAGCCCCCCTGTGGCGCACCCAGCACTACCGACAGGCGGTGTCTCAAGCCGCGATCCAAGTTAATGCAGAAACCCAGGCGAAAATCGGACGACGAGATGTTTCTGAGACGGACTTTTTCAACCAGGCATTTTCGCTTGATCCGCCTAAGAGCAATGCCCCTCGGCTGCGAGTGATGGTGGATGACGGCAGTAAGACGTATCAGAGCCTCCATCGAGGCGTCCGGTCGCTAGCGGAGGGACTCTACGCCGCCGTCAGGAACCCCGCCGCTCACGCGGCCCTGGGCGAAGCAGATGAGCAACAAGCCCTTGAGCAACTGGCCGCCTTCAGCCTCCTGGCCCGCTGGGTGGATTCGGCGAGGGTTGAATCCGTTCCCTGATGGGTGTCGAGTGGTCGGCCGAGTTCACCGCCGATCGAGAAGCCAGCGCGTGCGGCGCGGCTACGGCTGTCGGCGGGATGCGGTTCCACGATCTGCGGCACGCTCACGCCACCTGGCTGGTCACCGACGGCGTTCCGATCAACCTCGTGCAGCGGGTCATGGGCCACGAGCAGGCATCCACGACGCTCAACCGGTACACCCACACACCGGACGGATACACCGCTCGGGTCTTGGAGGCGTTTGACGGCTCTGCTGCCTCCGGCCGTACAAATGCCGTCCCCTGACGGTTCAGACGGGCCGGAGGACAGCCCGTGAGCTGCGGTGGAGCGTTTCCAGGGGGAAAGGGACGACCCCCGTCGGGGGGAGACGGGGGTCGTCGTAGGTTCGGCTCCGGGGGGGTCGAGCCGAACCACTCAGCGGTCACGGGGGGTGCAACCGCTGAGGGTCTGCCTGTTTCGAGGATGTGAAAGCTCGTCGTACGGACAAGTCTGCCTGAGCGGGCCCGTCACGTCGAGTGGTGCCGCCTCCACTCACTGCGAAAATCCCCTCGCAGAGTGTGAGCGTGATCACGCGGAGCGGAGATGGTGCTGCCAGCCCGCAGGTCTGAGGGGTGGCATGACCCCGGGCACCCGCCGACGATAGACCATCCGGCTAGACTTTCGCGCCGTGGGCCGAAGTGCCGCTTTCTTCGATCTGGACAAGACCGTCATCGCCAAGTCGAGCGCCCTGGCGTTCGGTCGGCCGTTCTACCGGGATGGGCTGATCACCCGGCGTGACGTGGTCAAGTCGGCGTACGCGCAGCTGATGTTCCGGCTGGGCGGCACCGACGAGCAGACCATGGCCCGAACACGGGACTACCTGGCTGCGCTCTGCAAGGGCTGGCCGGTGGAGCAGGTCCGCCAGATCGTCGCGGAGACGCTGCACGAGCTGATCAACCCCTATGTGTACGCCGAAGCTGCCGCCCTGATCGAGGAGCACCAGGCCGCTGGGCGGGACGTGGTGCTGGTGTCGGCGTCCGGTGAGGAGATGGTCCGGCCGATCGGCGAGCTGCTCGGGGTGACTGACGTGATCGCCACCCGGATGACGGTGGAGGACGGCCGGTACAGCGGCGAGGTCGAGTTCTACGCGGCCGGTCCGAGCAAGGTCGAGGCGGTCAGCGAGTTGGCCGCCGCCCGGGACTACGACCTGGCTGATTCGTACGCCTACTCCGACTCGTACAGCGATCGCCCGCTCTTGGAGTGTGTCGGTCATCCGAGCGTGGTCAACCCGGACCGGCAGTTGCGCAAGTTGGCCTCGGAGAACGCGTGGCCGGTGCTGGAGTTCCGGCACCCGATCCCGCTGGGCCGGCGCCTGCGGGAACGGCCCGCGGTCCCGGTGGCCGCGGCGGCCCTGGGGGTCGGGGTGGGCGTGGCCATCGGCATCGCCTGGTACGGCCGGCACCGTCGCACCCGAGCCGCCACCACCGCCTGATCCCAGCCACCCAACCGCTCAGGCGGCGGCGAGGATCTCGTCTCCGATGGCGGTGAGCTGGTCGGTGCCGACCTCGACGGCGGCCATGTAGTGGCGTAGCCAGGAGCGCAGCCCGTCCGGGGTGCCGGTGGCGAAGGCACCGGCCGAGCCGACGTACTCGGGCTCCCGCTCGCGGTGCCCGACGTCGACGGGGAGCAGGCCGCGCGGGTCGAGGCCGCTGGCGAGCAGCACCAGCCGGGCGGCCCCCCGGGCTACCACGCCGGACGGCCCGGCGAACGGGCGCAGGTTCAGCAACTCCCCGTGTACGACAGCGGCGAGCACCAACGGTGAGACCTTCGTGCCGCCGGCGACGAGGGCGGCCAGCCCGTCCAGCCGGGTGGCGACCACGGGGTCGGCCACCGGACGGCCCAGCTCGGCTTCCGACACCAGGTCCCGGGCGGCGAGCACGTGCAGCTTCGCGAGCGCCTGGCGGGGCGCCTTCGGCCACAGCTCGCTCAGGCCCGGCAGCGCTCCGGCGACCCGCAGCGCCCCCTGGAGCACCGGGTCGGTGACGGTGCCGGCCCGGACCGCCTCACGCTCGTGCCCGGCCCCCTCAAG
This sequence comes from Micromonospora sp. D93, assembly GCF_018070365.1. Lineage (NCBI taxonomy): Bacteria > Bacillati > Actinomycetota > Actinomycetes > Micromonosporales > Micromonosporaceae > Micromonospora > Micromonospora sp. D93. Next base: position 42,023 of record NZ_JAGPXW010000022.1, read on the forward strand.
GGCCGCGCTGGCCACCGCGGAGCGGAGGCTGACCTCGGCGGCGACCTGCCCACCGTGCCGGCGCAGCGCCCGGTGCCCGAGCGCCTGGTCGAACCGCTCACGGGCCTGGTCGACGGCGGCGGCGATGTCGGCGAGCGCGAGCAGCGGGGCGAGCGGGTCGGTGGTCACCCCGCCACGCTAACGACCCGACCCGAGGCGGCGGGCCGCACCCGCCCGCAACGCGACAGGGACCACCCGACCCGGGGGCGTACCGGCGGGGGGACGGGCCGTCGGGCGCGCGGCGGGGGCCACTCGGCGCGACGGACCGGGCAGCCGTGGCCGGTCGCAGGCCCCGCGACTACCCTCGTGCCATCGAGACCCAGGTCACCCCGAGGATGAGGAGTCACGGCATGAGCGAGGCATTGGCCAATCTGCTGAACGAGACGCGCCAGTTCCCCCCGCCGGCCGAACTCGCCGCGCACGCCAACGTCACAGTCGACGCGTACGCCGAGGCTGAGGCCGACCGGCTGGCCTTCTGGGCGAAGCAGGCCGATCGTCTGGCCTGGTCGAAGAAGTGGGATGAGGTGCTCGACTGGTCGAACCCGCCGTTCGCGAAGTGGTTCGTGGGTGGGCAGCTCAACGTCGCGTACAACTGCCTGGACCGGCACGTCGAGGCGGGCCGGGGCGACAAGGTGGCGATCCACTGGGAGGGCGAGCCGGGCGACACGCGCACCATCACGTACGCGGAGCTGCACGCGCTTACCTGCCGGGCGGCGAACGCGCTCACCGACCTGGGGGTGACCGCCGGCGACCGGGTGGCGATCTACCTGCCGATGATCCCCGAGGCGGCCGTCGCGATGTTGGCGTGCGCCCGGATCGGCGCCGCGCACAGTGTGGTCTTCGGCGGCTTCTCGGCGGACTCGTTGAGCAACCGGATCCAGGACGCCAGCGCCAAGGTGGTGATCACCGCGGATGGTGGTTACCGGCGGGGCAAGCCGTCGGCGTTGAAGCCCACTGTGGACGAGGCGGTGGCGAGTTCTCCGTCGGTGGAGCACGTACTCGTGGTTCGCCGCACCGGCGAGGACGTGGCGTGGTCGGAGAAGGACCACTGGTGGCACGAGACGGTGGAGACCGCGTCGGCCGAGCACACAGCGCAGCCGTTCGACGCCGAGCACCCGCTGTTCATCCTCTACACCAGCGGCACCACGGCCCGCCCGAAGGGCATCCTGCACACGACCGGCGGCTACCTCACCCAGGCGTCGTACACGACGCACGCGGTGTTCGACCTGAAGCCGGAGACGGACGTCTACTGGTGCACTGCCGACATCGGCTGGGTCACCGGGCACTCCTACATCGTGTACGGCCCGCTCTCCAACGGCGCCACCCAGGTGATGTACGAGGGCACCCCGGACACGCCGCACAAGGGCCGGTTCTGGGAGATCATCGACAAGTACGGGGTGAGCATCCTCTACACCGCTCCCACCCTGATCCGGACGATGATGAAGTGGGGCGACGACATCCCGGCCGGCTTCGACCTGTCCTCGCTGCGCGTGCTGGGCAGCGTCGGCGAGCCGATCAACCCGGAGGCGTGGATGTGGTACAGGGAGCACATCGGCCGGGGTGAGCTGCCGGTCGTGGACACCTGGTGGCAGACCGAGACGGGCGCCATCATGATCTCGCCGTTGCCGGGGGTGACCGCCGCCAAGCCGGGTTCGGCGATGACGCCGCTGCCGGGCATCGTGGCCGACGTGGTGGACGACCAGGGTCAGTCGGTGCCGAACGGTGGTGGCGGCTACCTGGTGCTGCGCGAGCCGTGGCCGTCGATGCTGCGCACCATCTGGGGTGACGACGACCGGTTCATCGACACGTACTGGTCGCGGTTCCAGGGCATGTACTTCGCCGGCGACGGTGCGAAGAAGGACGACGACGGGCACATCTGGCTGCTCGGCCGGGTGGACGACGTGATGTTGGTGTCCGGGCACAACATCTCGACGACCGAGGTGGAATCGGCGTTGGTGTCGCACCCGTCGGTGGCCGAGGCGGCTGTCGTCGGCGCTACCGACCCGACCACCGGTCAGGCGATCGTCGCGTTCGCCATTCCGCGCGGCACCACGGACATCGCCGGCGAGGCGGGCGAGCAACTCATTGCCGACCTGCGCAACCACGTGTCGAAGACGCTCGGCCCGATCGCCAAGCCGCGGCAGATCATGCTGGTGGCGGAGCTGCCGAAGACCCGCTCCGGCAAGATCATGCGCCGGTTGCTGCGGGACGTGGCGGAGAACCGGTCGCTGGGCGACGTGACCACGTTGCAGGACTCCTCGGTGATGGACCTGATCTCCTCGGGAATGAGCGGCACGAAGTCCGACGAGGACTGACGGTAGGCGTACCCATTGGAGGGTGGCGGTCCGTGCGGACCGCCACCCTCCGTCATGTCTTACGGGTACGGTCCGTGCCGCCTCGCCGCTGTCACATCGGTCGGTCGGGGGAGTCGGGAGAAGCTGAACGGGCACAGGCGTAGATCACCTCTGTCCTTTCGGCCGGTTGTGCTTTAGGTTCACGCAGGTTGGAAGAGTTCGACACACATCGCTTCGATGGTCGGCCACGCCAACGTCCTCCTCCCCATGCCCGAGAAACGGAGCGGCATGAACCACAAACCGCAGTCCAGGGCGCGGCGACGACTACTCGTCGCGCTGCCCGTCATCGCCCTCGCGGCCACGTCACTGACCGTGAGTGGCAGCGCGGCTGCCCAGACACCGTCCGGCACCCCCCAGGCGGTAATCGGTGCCGACGAGCACTACATCAACTACGCCGAGCCCGAGGTGCAGCCGGACACCACCGGCCGTGAGGTGAAGGGCAAGGGTGGCGTCTACACCCCTGCCGTGGAGTCCGCGCGCGAGTTCGACCAGAAGCACGCCCGGGGCAACCCGGTGACGGCACGGCAGCTGGCCAAGGACGAGGCCAAGTCGCTGAAGACCGGTCAGAACCCGCGCAAGTTCAAGAAGGCCCCGACCACCCAGACGGCGAAGCTGCTGACGCTGCTGGTGGAGTTCAACGACAAGGCCAACGACGACTTCACCGGTGTGATGGTCCCCAAGACGGTGTTCGAGGACCGCACCTGCGTCCCCGGCACGGTCCAGAACGGCCCGAAGCACAACAAGATCCCGGACCCGTCGCGGCTGCCCCGCGAGGACAACAACTCGATGTGGGTGCCGAACTTCTCGCCGACGCACTACAACAAGATGCTCTACAGCAAGAAGGGCATTACCGAGCGGGTCCGCACGGACCTGAAGGGCCCGGACGGCAAGAAGGGCGTCGACCTGTCCGGTCGCACCATGCACAACATGTACCTGGAGATGTCCAAGAACGCGTACACGGTCGACGGGCAGGCCAGCCCGTGGATCACCGTGCCGCACTCGGAGGGCTGGTACGCGGCCAACCGCTGCTTCCAGGACGAGACCGGCGCGTGGGTCCCCGGCCGTGAGCAGTCGATGAACGGCCACCCGGACAACCCGGCCGGCGCGGGCCGCCTGGCGACCGACGCGATCGACGCGCTCGTCGCCAAGGACCCGGCCTTCCCGTGGGCCGACTACGACATCGAGGACCAGGCCGACCGCGACGGTGACGGCAACGTCTTCGAGCCGGACGGCGTGATCGACCACCTCGTGCTGGTGCACGCCGGTCAGGGCAAGTCCCGCGGCGGCGGCGCCGAGGGTGTGTACGCCGTCTGGGCGCACTCCTCCACTGTCGCCGGTGGCTACACCATCCCGGGCACCAACATCAAGGCTTCGAACTACATCGTGCAGCCGGAGGACGCCGGCGTCGGCGTCTTCGCCCACGAGTTCGGCCACGACCTGGGCCTGCCGGACCTCTACGACACGTCCGGCAACGCCGACTCCGACGTGGACTTCTGGGACCTGATGGCCTCGGGCTCGCACTCGGGTGAGATCTTCCAGGCGCTGCCGACGCACATGGGCATCTGGGACAAGTGGGTGCTCGGTTGGGCCGACCCGCTGACCATCCGCCCCGGGTCGAACCCGCGCGAGGTGAAGCTCGGCCAGACGTCACGCACCCCGATCGACTCCGAGGACGGCATCAAGGTCGACCTGCCGGACAAGGTGACGACGCTGGCCACCCCGCACAGCGGCACCAAGATGTGGCACAGCAACAACGACCAGGAGTGGGCCGACGTCAAGCTGAGCCGCTCGGTCGACGTGCCGGCCGCAGCCGACTCGAAGTTCTGGATGTGGAACAACTACATCATCGAGGAGGACTGGGATTACGGCTTCGTCGAGCTCTCCACCGACGGCGGTACGACCTGGACCGAGCAGAAGGTGTACGACGAGACCGGCAAGGTTGTCACCACGCCGGACGGCTACGCCGACCCGAACGGCCGGATGAACGACTTCGGCGGCAAGAAGTACGGCCTGACCGGCAGCACCGACGGCTGGCGGCACGACTACGTCGACCTGTCGGCGTACGCGGGCACGACGGTGCAGCTGCGACTGCGCCAGGCCACCGACGAGGCGTTCGAGGAGCGCAACTGGTTCGTCGACGACTTCTCGGTCACCGGCGGCGGCGCCACCACCTGGAGCGATGACGTCGAGGGCGGCGCCAACGGCTGGACGGCCACCGGCGGCACCTTCGTCGACACCACCGGCGGCGGCTGGAAGGTCTCCAGCGGCACCGAGATCCACGCCCAGTTCTACCTGGCGGAGTGGCGCAACTTCGACGGCTTCGACAAGGGCCTGAAGTACGCCTACGACACCATCTACTCGCACGAGGCGTGGAAGGTCGACCGGATCTCCTACAACGCTCCGGGCATGCTGGTGTGGTACCGGGACACCGCGCTCGGCGACGTCAACCACGTCACCGGGCAGATGACCGCGCTGCCCAGCTACGGCGCGAAGGGTGGGTTGCTCATCGTCGACTCGCACTTCGACCCGTTGCGGCGTACGGGCGAGGCGGCCGTGAAGGACCCGTCGGTGACGGACAACCTGCCGAGCCGCCCGCAGTCGTCGAACGCGGCCTTCACGCTGCAGCGGACGTACCCGTTCACCGAGTGCCTGGAGGCGGCGGACGAGCCGTACAGCGCGTACTGCACGAAGTTCAAGGGGCTGCCGCCGGTGAAGGCGTTCACCGACGCCAAGGGCTGGTACCCGGGCATCGAGATGCGCGATGGCGCCGCCTACGCCCGGGACAACGACGCGTCGGTGGTCCTGCCGTCGCGTAACAACGCGCCGTACACCACCCGGGTCACCAACCCGGACGGTAGCCCCGCGCCGGAGTTCTACGGCGTGACCCTGGGCGGAGGCGCGATCGTGCTGGGCACCGGTAACCCCGGCGACCAGGGCGTGAACTACGGCGTCTCGCTCACCATCAAGAAGGCGGCCGGGGACAACTCGTCCGCCACGATCTACGTGACGCCGGCGAAGAAGTAACGGTTTCACGGATCAGGAACTGACGGTGGGGCCGGTGGCGGAGACGCTGCCGGCCCCACTGTCGTATGCGCGATCGGTTTGATCGAAAAATGTCGTTGTATACGTTCGCGTCCGGTCCACGCCTGGTCAGCATGGCTGATGAACCGGCGGGGTGTGACGGTGAAAAGCATTCCCAACAAAATCTTGCAACAAATCGACGCGAGCGTCTTCCCACCCGTCCCGCCAGTAACTATGTTCACCAATGGTCCCACTAGTGGGATCGATCTCCCACCGGCCTGTACCCCCGTTGGGCCGGTTCCCTCACACCGGAGGTACCACGTGCGCAAAGTCGCAGTGGGTCTGCTCGGGCTCTCACTGACGGCGACAGGCCTGGCTTTCGGCCCGTCCGCCTCGGCGGCGCCTCAGCCCAAACTGCCGGCAGCAGCACCGGCCGCTGCCGAACCACAGGCGCTGAAGGATGAACTCCCCGACAAGCTCGAGGAGAAGCGCCGCGCGCTGCGTGAGCAGGGGCTCAGCGATGTGCTGAGCGGTCGCAGCAAGCCGATCGAGCGCAACGGAAGCACTGTTGTCAAGGTCGGCGAGGTCGGCAAGGCGACCGGAACGGGCGCCAACGCCCGGACCACTGCTGGCGCCAAGAAGACCAAGGATCAGTACGTCGAGCTCAAGCGTGAACGGACGGACAAGATCTTCGTGATCCTGGCCGAGTTCGGCGACGAGCGGCACCCGTCCTACCCGGACAAGGACATGAACCCGGACGTCGCCGGACCGGCGACGTTCCAGGGGCCGCTGCACAACAAGATCCCCGAGCCCAACCGGGCCGTGGACAACTCCACCATCTGGCAGCCGGACTTCAGCCCGGAGCACTTCCGCCAGATCTACTTCGGCACCAACCCGGGCGACGAGTCGCTCAAGCAGTACTACGAGGCCCAGTCCTCGGGTCGCTACACCGTCGACGGTGAGGTGACCGACTGGGTCAAGGTCCGGTACAACGAGGCCCGCTACGGTCGCTCCGACGACCCGAAGGCCGACGACGACCCGACCGGCGACCCCGCCGTCTGCGGCGACACCGTCTGCTCGAACACCTGGAACCTGATCCGCGACGCCGCCAACCAGTGGGTCGCCGACCAGAAGGCCAAGGGCAAGACGGACGCCCAGATCGCCACCGAGATGAAGTCCTTCGACCAGTGGGACCGCTTCGACTACGACGGTGACGGCGACTTCAACGAGTCGGACGGCTACATCGACCACTTCCAGATCGTCCACTCCGGCGGCGACCAGGCCGACGGTGACCCGCAGCAGGGTGAGGACGCCATCTGGAGCCACCGTTGGTCGGCGTTCAACAGCTCGCCCGTCGGCCCGCCGAACTTCCCGATCGGCGGCACCCAGATCGGCAACACCGGCGTCTGGATCCGCGACTACACGATCCAGCCGGAAAACGGCGGCCGCAGCGTGTTCTACCACGAGTACGGCCACGACCTGGGCCTGCCGGACGACTACGGCCCGGCGGACAACAGCAACGAGCACTGGACCCTGATGGCCCAGAGCCGGCTCGGCGCCAAGAACGACGCCGGCATCGGCGACCGGGGCGGCGACCTCGGGGCGTGGAACAAGCTTCAGCTCGGTTGGCTCGACTACGAGGTGATCGTGGCGGGGCAGAAGCGCTCGCTGGAGCTCGGCCCGCAGGAGTACAACTCGGACAAGGCTCAGGCCGCCGTGGTCGTGCTCCCGCAGCGGGAGTACACGTTCAACTACGGCGCGCCGTTCGAGGGCGCCAAGCAGTACTTCTCCGGTAACGAGGACGACCTCGACAGCAAGATGACGAGGACGTTCGACCTCACCGGCAAGTCCACGGCGGCGTTGTCGCTCAAGGGCAAGTACAGCATCGAGGAGAACTACGACTACCTCTACTTCGAGGGGTCGACCGACGGTGGTCAGACCTGGACCGACCTGGACGGCACCGTCAACGGCCAGCCGATCGGCGTCGACGGCGCCGACCGCCCGGCCCTCGACGGCACCAGTAACGGTGCCTGGGCGGACATCAACATCCCGCTGACCTCGCTCGCCGGCAAGGTGGCGCAGGTCCGCCTGCACTACGTCACCGACGGTGGGGTTTCCGAGGGCGGCTTCTTCGGTGACGCCATCACCGTGACCGCCGACGGTCAGACCGTGTTCAGCGACGGCGCCGAGACCGCCGCGGGTTGGACCTTCGACAAGTTCCAGGTGGTCGGGGCGACCTACACCCGACTGTTCGACAACTACTACATCGCTGGCAACCGGTCGTACGTCTCGTACGACAAGTACCTGAAGACCGGCCCGTACTTCTTCGGCTACGCGAACACCCGCCCGGACTGGGTGGACCACTACGCGTACCAGGAGGGCCTGCTCGTCTCGTACTGGAACACCCGCTTCTCCGACAACAACACCGCCCCGGCGTCGCCGTCCAACCCGGGTGGTCACCCGGGTGAGGGTCGCAACCTGTACATCGACGCGCACCCGCGCCCGGTCTACAACCTCACCGGGGCGCCGTGGCGGGCCCGCGTCCAGATGTACGACGCACCGTTCAGCCTGAACAAGGCGGACTCGTTCACCCTGCACCTCAACAGCCAGCCGCAGTACATCCGTGGCCAGGCCGCTGAGCCGCTGTTCGACGACACCAAGAAGTACTTCTACGAGGAGCTGCCGAACCACGGCGTCAAGCTCCCCGCAGCCGGTGTCAAGATCAAGGTTCTGGAGCAGGACGGCACCTCGATGAAGATCCGGGTCAGCTGACCGCTGATCCCGCACCACAAGCGACGCCCGGGCAGGTCACCTGCCCGGGCGTTGCCCTTTGCCCACCCGGCTCCCCCGGTCCCGGTCCGGGGCAACCCGGGGCTTTCCCCTGTTCAACGCGACCACCAGGGTCGTCTGCGACGACCGGGTCCTAGGCTGTCTGCCATGACCGACCAGCGCGCCGGAGCCGTCGACGAGTCCTGTGTCCTCACCGAGGGGCCGTGGACGCACCGTTTCGTCGGCGCCAACGGCAGCCGGTTCCACGTGGTCGAGGCCGGCACCGGGCCGATGGTGCTCTTCCTGCACGGCTTCCCCGAGCACTGGTGGGCCTGGCACCAGATGCTGCCGGCGGTCGCCGACGCCGGCTTCCGGGCGGTCGCCGTCGACCTGCGCGGCTACGGCGCCAGCGACAAACCACCCCGGGGGTACGACGGCTACACCCTCGCCGCCGACATCGCCGGGCTGATCCGCTCGCTCGGTGAACGCTCCGCGACGATCGTCGGCAGTGGCCTCGGTGGCATGGTGGCCTGGACGGTGGCCTCGTTCCACCCGTCCCTGGTCCGCCGGCTCGTGGTGCTGGGGGCACCGCACCCGCTGCGGCTGCGCGCCGCCATCTTCGCCGACCCGCGCGGGCAGTTCACCGCCTCCACCCCGGCGTTGAAGTTCCAGCTTCCCCGCTACGAACACGTGCTGACCCGCGATGGCGCGGCCGCCGTCGGCGAGATCATGCGCCGCTGGGGCGGCCCACAGTGGGTGGCCGGGTCGGACTTCGAGGCGTACGCCGAGCGGTGCCGGGAGGCGATGTGCATCCCGCAGGCCGCGTTCTGCGCACTTGAGGGTTACCGCTGGGCGTTCCGCTCACTGCTGCGGCTGCACGGCTACCGGTTCGTCCGCCTCATGCAGAAGCCGCTGTCCACCCCGACCCTGCAACTGCACGGCGCCCTGGACACCGCCTCCCTGCCCCGGACCGCTCTGGGTTCCGGCCGGTACGTCGTCGCCCCGTACGAATGGCGACTGCTCGACGGGGTGGGGCACTTCCCGCACCTGGAGGCGCCGGAGCTGGTGCTCGGCGAAATCCTGCGGTGGGCGAAGACCTGACCGGTCAGACCCGCTGCTCCCGCAGGTCGGTGACCTCGGCCGCCGGCGCCCAACCCTGGTAGACGCCGAAGTCGAAGACCTCCAGCCGCATCGCCTCGGCCACCGGCCAGCGACCGCCCGTGTATTCCACCCGCAGCCAGGCGTCGTGCTCGCCGAGCACGATGAACGGCTGCCCCTGCCAGGTGCAGGTGGTCCGCACGTACGCCAGATCCTCGATCTCGCTCGCCGGCAGCACCCGGACGTGGCGGCCCGCGCGGACCTCCTCGAAGCCCTCGCCCGGCTCGGGCTGGTAGAGGCGGATGTCGTCGCCGTCGGGGCTGGCCTGGTATTCCCGGCCCTGCCAGCGGGCCACGTAACCGTCGCGCATCACGCCTCCCCGACCCGTCGCCAGGTGACCGAGTCGGTGTCCAACTCCGCGACCACCCGCTCGGTGCCGTCCGCGCCGATCCGCCAGAGTTGGGCGCCGTGCGGCAGGCGGGCGCTGTCCACCTTGAATTCCGCCACCACGTCGCTGCTCTCACCCGGGGCGAAGCCGTTGCCCCGGAACGGCGGGCGTTCGATGACCCAGCCCTCCATGGCCCGCATCGCCGGCTCGTTCTGACCGCCGTACGGGATGCGGTAGAGGCTCGGCCGGTGCGCAGGCCAACGCAGCACGTAAATTTCCTCGGCGTCCGGGGCGAACGGCGAACCGGGGTAGCTGAGGCCGAGCGCGCCGTGCAGCTGAGCCGGTGTGGTCAGGTGGGACAGCTCACCGGCCCGGTGCACGAACCCGGACACCCGGTCGTACCCACGATCCAGGTAGTACGCGAGCTGGCTCGGCGCGATCGCCTTCTGCATGACCGTCGGTCGGGTCGGGTCGACCGCCGCTGGGGCGTACCGCGGGCGGGCGGCGGGCTCGGCCTCGGCCGGCGCTTCCACCTGGTCCACTTCCAGGTCGTCCCCGAGCCCCACCTCGGCGGCCCAGTTGGCCAACGCGACGATCTGCTCGCCGGGCAACTTGGCACCGACCGGGGTGCCCGGGTTGACGGCGAACGACCAGTCCTCGTCGGGCCAGCGCCGAATCAGCTGGGCGAACTTCACCCGGACCGTGTCGACGTCCCCCTCGACATGGTCGGCGAGGCGCTCCGCCGAGGTGTAGACCACCACGTACGTCTCGCCGTCGAGCTGCCCGGTACGCCAGACGAAGCCCGGATCCCCCGGGCGGCTTCCGCGTGCCGAGTCCGGTGCCGCCGGCAGCAGCACCCGGGCCAGCAGCAGGGTGGACAGGAACGTGTCGGTGCTGCCGGAGCCGGCCGCGCTGAGCAGGTCCTCCTCGACCGTGTTGGCCGGCTCGAACTCGACAGGCGGCGGCTCGTCGACCGGCAACTGCGGATCGTCGCCCGCGAACATGCCCTCGCTGCCGGCCCGGTCCGTGCCGGTCAGGCCGGCCGACGAATCACCGCTGTCGGCGCGATCGGCGCTGAACGGCGCGTCGGTCCGCATGCCGCCCACACCTGCATGGCCGGCCTCGGTCGGACCTGTGGGATGCGGAATGGACGGGCTCGGGGCGGGCTGACCGGGGCTGAACGATGCGGGAGCAGAAGGGCTTGGGCTGGGGGACGACGGACCGAACAGGCCCGGGTCGGAGGGCGCCGAGCCGAACCGCGGCGGGGCTGCCTCGGCGGGGCTGGTGCCAGGGGACGACGCGCCGAACAGGCCCGAGCCGGAGGGCGCCGAGCCGAACCGCGGCGGGGCGGCCTCGGCGGGGCTGGGCCGGCGGGGCGCCTCGACCGGCGCGCTGCTCTCGACCGTGTCCGTGAGGTCGCGGGACTCGATGATGGTGCCCTCGATGACGATGGGCGTGAAGCCGCGGCGGGGCGCGGGTGGCCCGGAGACCGGTTCCGCGACGGACGCCGGCAGATCCTCCGTCGGCCTGAACCGGCCCGGCCGGCCCTGGGGGATCGCCTGCGTCTCCTCCGCCGACGGATCAGGCCGTCCGGGCGCACCGGCCCGTGGGGGCTCAGCGGTCACCCGGAACGCGCGGGTGGGCTCCTCGGCCAGCGGGTTGTGCCGGCGCGGGGGCAGCGGCTGGGTGATCTCCTCGCCGGACGGCGGCGCGCCCGCCCCCCGGGACGCGCCGAGGCCGCCCTCCGGCCGACGGATCGGCTGGGTGGCTGCCGGGTCCGCTGCCATCGGAAAGGCCCGCGTCGCCGTCTCGTCGCCCGGCGCGTCGGCTGGCCGGCGGCGAGGAAAGGGCTGGCTGCCCCGCCCGAACCGGGTCGGCGGGGCAGCCCGGTCACCCGAACGCCCCCCGCTCTGGGCCGGGTCGCGGGCCGGGTCGCGGGCCGGGTCGCGGGCTGGGTCGCGGGCTGGATCGCGGGCCGGGTCGCGGGCTGGATCGCGGGCTGGGTCGCGGGCTGGGTCGCGGGCCGGGCTGGGGTCGAAGAAGGAGCGCCGAGGCGCCCCCTGGGGACCGCCGTTGCCGTTACCCGCGGCGGGGCCGTCGACGTCGCTCGGCCGGGTCGCCGCCGGCCAGCCCACGCTCGGCCCGGCCTGATCGGTGGTGGGGGCGGCGGACGCCAACGGGGTGAAGCGGGACGGCCGCGCGCTGCGGGGCAGGGCTCCGGTGCCCGACGCGGGCCGCGGCGGCTCGCTCGGGTGCCGCTGGCCGGCAGCGGGCAGGTCCTCCTCGGGGCGGCGCGTCGGCTCAGCGGGAACGGGTGGCCGGGGCGCCGGGCCCGGCGCCGACGGGGCACCCACCCGGGGGCCCCTTCGGGGCGCGAGCGGGGTGCTGTCGAGCCCGGACGAGAACGCCCCCGTCGCCGGCGGCGATCCCGCGGCCGGCGCGGCGTCCCGGGGTGGCACGCCGGGCCGGGTCCGGGCCAACGTCTCGGCCCGCTCCAGGCGAGCACGGGCACCCATGGCACGGCCGGGCAGTCGCACGTCGCCGCGGGACAGCTGCGACACGAACCAGGCCGGCAGGTAACCCTCGACCGGCAGACCCGGATTGACGGCGAGCCACCATTCGTGGTTGGGCCAGCTGGCCGCGAGATCGGCGAAGGGGATGCGTCGGTTGCTGCCGGCGTGATCGCCGAGGCAGGCCCGCAGTGCGGCGGCGGAGGTGAAGGCCAGGACGTGGGTGCGACCGCCGGTGGTCCAGGTGCCCCATCCGGCGGGTGGCTGGCCGGGCTGCGTCGGCGCGGAGACCGGCAGCAGCACATCGGTGCGGGACAGGAGCCGGAAGTAGAGCTCCTGGTCGTTGGCGCGCAGCGCGTCGCGCATCGCCACCTCGGCCTCCGTGGCCGGCTCCCATTCGGTCACGGCCACCTCCCCTTCCGAGAACAGGCCACAGGTATCGCGTACAACCTACAAGGTGGTACCAAGATCACAATGGCTGGCCGGCGGCGGCCTGCCAGGGCGCGGAGGAGGCGATAACATCCCGTTCCGGAGCCGACACGATACGGAGGGTGCCGATGTCCCGATCGATTGCGCGCCCGGTCCTCGCTGGCCTGGCTGCCAGCCTGTTGACCGTACCGGCCCTTCCGGCAGTTGCCGCCACCGCCGGGCTCCGGGTGGCACCGGCCTGCGCGACCCCGCTCGCCCCCGTGCGGCCGGTCGCGGCCAGGCCCTGGCCACAGCAGCGGTACGACCCGGTGCGGCTCGCGCCGCTGGCCACCGGCGCCGGGGTGACAGTCGCGGTGGTCGACTCCGGCGTGGACCGGGTGCACCCGCAGCTGGCTGGCCGGGTGCTGGCCGGCGCCGACCTGCTCGACCCCGGCGGGGACGGCGGCCGGGACTGCGCCGGGCACGGCACCGGTGTGGCGAGCATCATCGCGGCGGCACCCCGCCCCGACGTCGCCTTCCGTGGCCTGGCGCCGGGTGCCCGAATCCTGCCGGTGCGGGTGAGTGAGCAGCAGGTGGTGCAGGGGCGGGAGTCGGGGCGCACGGTCAGCGCCGGCGAGTTCGCCACTGCCATCCGGTGGGCCGTCGACCATGACGCCGACGTGGTGAACCTGTCCGTGGTGCTGTACGCGGACGACCCGGAGGTCCGTGCGGCCGTGCGGTACGCGGTCGACCGGGACGTGGTGCTGGTGGCCGCCGCCGGCAACCTGCACGACAGCGGGAACCCCCGGCCGTTCCCCGCCGGTTATGACGGGGTGCTCGGCGTGGGCGCGATCGGGGCGGACGGCGGGCGGGCGACCTTCTCGCAGACCGGCCCGTACGTCGATGTGGTAGCACCGGGTAGTGAGGTGCTGACCGCCGCGCCCGGTACGGGCCATCATCGGGTCGAAGGCACCAGTTACGCGGCGCCCTTCGTGGCCGCCACCGCCGCGTTGCTGCGGGAGTACCGGCCGGAGCTGACCGCCGCGCAGGTGGCGGAGCGGATCGTCGCCACCGCCGACCCCGCTCCGGGCGCGGGCCACGGCGGCGGGTACGGCGCCGGGGTGTTGAACCCCTACCGGGCGGTCACCGAGACCAGCGGCGGCCGTGTGGCCGGTGCGCGGCCGGTCGCCGCGCTCGCCGACGGTCGGCCCGACCCGGCGCTGCTCGCCCGTCAGGCCCGCCGGGTCGCCGCGCGGGACCGCGCCCTGCTGGTCGGCGCGGTGGCCGGCATGACGGCGGTGACCGTGGCGCTGCTCGCGCTGGTGGTGCCCCGGGGCAGCCGTCGACGTTGGCGCCCGGCCGGTCCGGCCTGAGGCCGCCCGCGAACTGCCTGAGCCCGCCCGCGCACGGCCCCGACCTCGGACCGGCCGCGGGCGGGGCGCTGCCCCGGACACGGTCAGCGCTCCCGGCCCGCATCGCTCACTGGAACAGCCCGGTGTTCTTCTTTTCGGTGTCCAGGTAGTCGGTGGCGGAGTCGTTCACCGCCAACCTGATGTCACGCAGCATCCCCTGGAGGTCCTGCGAGGCCGAGCGCCACCGGGCCTGCCTCTGCTCGTAGGCCTGCCGCGCCTCGCCCGTCCAGCTCTCCACCAGCGGGGCGGCGTCGCGTTCGAGTTGGCCGAGTTGCGCGTCGAGAGTCTTCAACGCCTTCTGAATGTCAGCGCCGGCCTGCTGCAGCGCGGCGAAGTTGACGACCAGCACACCATGGTCCATCGGATTCCCTCCCCAGCGGGATCAGAGCGGCAGCTGGATGCCGCCGCGGTTGGTGCCGGCCACCCGGCTGGCCACGTCGTCGTCGGACACGTCGTACTGCCGACCGGCGGTGCGGATCGCACCGGCGGTTTCCCGCAGCGCGCGGTGCAGCGCGGCCTGGTCCTGTGACCACTGCTGCTTGACCTGCTCGAACGACCGGCCACCAGCGCCACGCCAGGCCTGCTGCAACACCTCCAGCTCGGCCAGCAGGCCGGTCAGCATGGACTGCAACGACTGGTCCACCTGCTCGAACTTCGCGGCGGTCTGCTGCATCACTGCGGCTTCTGCCTTGGTTTGGGACACCCGGACGTCACCTCGTCTCTCGGATCGAACCTGGCCGTCGACGCGCCCGCCCTGGGGCGACGCGTCGTCGCTTGGCCCGGTCGTCGAGCACTGAGACACGGGTCAGCGAAGGACTTCGTGGCTGACGGTAGCGACCTCGTAGCGGTTCTGCTACCCCTCGGGCTTCCCCTGTGGACAACCGGGACGGCCATCGGTCGCTTACGATGTGCCGCAGCCACGTCGCGGCGTGTGACGGGCCGTCAGAGGCGGCCGGCCGCCCGACCCGGTCCCCACTGGTCGAGGAGGCACGGTGCCGGCGATCACCACCGGAGGGCCGCATCCGCCAGCGGTCGGGCCCGAGGCAGGCACCTCCGCACGAGCGATCGGGCCGGGCCGACCCACCGACCACGACCCGGGGTCGGTCGATCAGCGCATCCCCCGTCGCCGATCACCTGTGGACCGCTGGGTCACAGTCGGCCGTCGCGCCGGCGCCGCAGTACGAGCCGGCCAACTGGTCGCCGCGCAGGTCGCGGCGGCGCTCGTCCTCGTCGCCCTCGGCCGACCCGCACCTGTCGTCGCGGTGGCAGTGCTGGTGGCCGTGCTGCTGGTGGCGGCCGCCTGGGTGCCGGTTCGGGGGCGCTGGCTCTTCGAGTGGCTGGGCACCGCCATCGGGCGCCTGACCCGCCGGCGGGCGCTGACCGGGCCGGCCGGAGCGGCCGAACTGCTCGACCTGGTCGCCCCGGGCACCGTCGTCCGCTCGACCGAGCTGACCGGCGGGCCCGCGGCCGTCCTGGAGGACACCACGGGCATGGTCGTGCTCCTGGAGCTCGGCGACCCCGGTGATCTGCTGGGTGACGCGTCCCAGGCGATCCCCGCCCCGGCCGCGTTGCTCCCCCCGACCGGGCCGGACCAACCCCCGCTGCTGGTCCAACTTCTGCTCGCCGGTGCACCGGCGCCGGTGCCGAGTGCCGGTGGCACTGTCGGCACGTCGTACCGGCAGCTCACCGACGGGCGTCTCGCCGGGCGCGAACGGGCGGTGGTGGCGGTTCGGGTGCTGCGGGTGAACGGTTGGTCCGAGGAGGACCTACGCCGCGTACTCGCCGGCACGGTCCGTCGGATCGTCAGGCGGCTCGGGCCGTTGGCAGCGCGGCCACTCGGGGTGCCCGCGGCGCTGCGGGTCCTGGGCGAGCTGGCCCACCACGACGGCGAACCGGTCCGGGAGTCCTGGTCGGCGATCCGGTCCGGCACCCTGGTCCAGGCCACCTTCCGACTGATCCAGTGGCCCGACGCGGGGGGTGCGGCCGGACGCCGGCTGGTGCCCCGCCTGCTCGCGCTGCCAGCGACGGCCACGACGGTGTCGATGTGCGCGGGCCCGTCGCCGACGATGACGACGTCGTCGGGTCCGCCGACGACCAACGGAGCGCCGACCGAGCTGACCGTACGCCTGGCCGCCGGGACGGCGACCGAGCTGGCGGCGGCCACCGAGGCGCTGGTCCGCCTGGTGACCGACCTGGGCGGAAAGCTGCGACGGCTCGACGGCGCCCACCTGGGCGGGCTGGCCGCCACGCTGCCGTTGGCGCTGACGGCGCCCGGGGCGCAGCCCCGTCCACCGTCGGCCGGGGCGCAGCCCAGCGCGGCGGCGGACGACTGGGAGTTGTCCCTGGGCGACGCGGGAATGCTGGTCGGCACCAACCGGCACGGTCGAGCCGTCACCGTGCGACTGTTCCGACCGGAGAGCACCCGCGTACTGCTGGTCGGCGGGGTGCGCGCAGCCCAACTGGTGGCCCTGCGCGCGCTGGCGCTCGGTGCCCTGGTGGTGGTGCAGACCGCCCGGCCACGCGCCTGGGAGCCGTTCGTCCGGGGGGTTGGCGCGCCGGGCGCGATCCCGTTACTCCCGCCCGGTCGGGCGGTCGCCGACGGGATCGGCACCGCGCTGCGTCCGTTGCTGCTGATCGTCGACGCCGGGCCGGTGGCGGCCGAGGCGACGCCGGGCCCGCCGTGGCGGGCCACCCTCGTGGTACGAGACGAGCTGACCCCGGCCGATGTGGACGCGTTGAGCCGCGCCGACCTGGCGTTGCTGCAGCCGTTGACCTCCGCCGAGGCCACCCTTGCCGGAGCCGCGCTGGGGCTGGGCGGCTCGGCCGAGTGGCTGACCCGGATCCGCGAGGACATGGTGGCCGTGGTCAACCGTCGGGCGCTGCGCTGGGCGCTGCTCTCCCCCACTCCGATCGAGGCACAACTGATCGGGCCGCCGACGCGCCGTTGATCCACCAGATGGCCAGCTGCCGGGTTACGCCGGTGCGTGGTCCGTGGCACGATCCCCGCCATGGGTTTTCTGAAAGGTCTGCTGATTCGGCTGGCCAGCACAGCTTTGGCTTTCTGGCTGGCCACGCTCCTCATCCCGGGCATCTCCCTGGATTCGAACTCGGCCACCGAGACGGTGACCACGCTGCTCCTGGTGGCGGTGATCTTCGGTGTGGTCAACGCGGTTCTCCAGCCGATCATCAAGACCGTCGGCTGTGGCTTCTACCTGCTGACCCTGGGCCTCATCGCCCTGGTGGTGAACGGGCTGCTGTTCCTGCTCACCAGCTGGATCGCCGACCAGGCCGGGCTGCCGTTCTCGGTGGACGGTTTCTGGCCGGCGGCCGTGCTCGGCGCCCTCTTCGTGAGCATCGTGACCTGGATCCTCGGCGCCGTCCTCGACCGGGACTGACCGCCGACCAGCCAGCACCGACCCGGCCCGTCCGGGGCTCCGACCTTGGCCGGGGCCCCGGCGGGCCGATGACCAGACTCCGGGAATGTGACGGCCTGACCGCCCACCTCGGCGGTTAGCGTCGCGGCATGTTCTCGCTTACCTATTCCGACGGTCACCTGCTCAGCACCGATCCGGCGCGGATCGATCTGGACCTGGTGCACCACTGGTTGTCCACCGACGCGTACTGGGCGCTCGGACGGGACCGGGAGACCACCGAGCGGTCGTTCGCCGGCTCACTGCCGTTCGGCATCTACCGGCCGGAGGACGGCCGCCAGGTCGCAGTGGCCCGGGTGGTCACTGACGGCGCCACCTTCGCCTGGCTCTGCGACGTGTACGTCGACCGGGCCGCCCGGGGTCGCGGGCTGGGCGGGTGGCTGGCCGGCGCGGTCCGCGACCACCTGGACGAGCTGGGCGTACGCCGGATCCTGCTCTGCACCAGCGACGCCCACCAGGTGTACGCGCGAGTCGGTTTCACGCCGCTGGACGCGCCGCCACGGTGGATGCAGCTGGACCGGCGGCCCCCGGTGACCCCGATCACCGGAAAGGAACAGAGCAGCAGTACGCCCCTTACGGTGGAAGCGTGACGCCACTCCGCCTGGGATATCTCTACGGCCTCGGCGCGTACCTGCTCTGGGGTTTCTTTCCGCTCTACCTGAAGTTGCTGCGACCCGCCGGCCCGCTGGAGATCCTGGCCCACCGGATCGTCTGGTCGGTGGTCTTCGTGGCCCTGCTGCTGGCGGCGCTGCGCAACGTCGGTTTCCTGCGGGCGCTGCTACGCCGCCCCTGGGCGGTGGCGGGCATCGTCGCCGCCGCCGCGCTGATCGCTGTGAACTGGGGCACCTACATCTACGGGGTCAACTCCGACCGGGTGGTGGAGACCGCGCTCGGCTACTTCATCAACCCGCTGGTCGTGGTGCTGCTCGGGGTGACGGTGCTGCGGGAGCGGCTCCGCCCGGCGCAGTGGGTGGCGCTGGGGATCGGCGCGTCGGCGGTCGCGGTGCTCACAGTGGACTACGGCCGGCTGCCCTGGTTGGCGTTGACGCTGGCGTTCAGCTTCGCCGGCTACGGCCTGGTCAAGAAGCGGCTCGGGCTGCCGGCCGCGGAGGGGCTCTTCGTCGAGTCGGCGGTGTTGGCGTTGCCGGCTCTGGGCTACCTGGCGTGGCTGACGGCGAAGTCCGACCTGGCCTTCGGGCACGTGTCGGCCGGACACACCGCGCTGCTGGTGCTGGCCGGCGCGGCCACTGCGATTCCGCTGCTGCTGTTCGCCGGGGCGGCCAACCGGCTGCCCCTGAGCAGCCTCGGCATGGTCCAGTACCTGGCGCCGATCCTCCAGCTCGGCTGCGGTGTGCTGATCTTCCACGAGCCGATGCCGCCGGCCCGCCTGGCCGGCTTCGCCCTCGTCTGGCTGGCCCTGATCGTCTTCACCGCCGACGCCGTCCGAGCCTCCCGCCGCACCCGCCAACCCACCCACGTCCCGACCCCTCTCCCCACCCCCTGACCCCGCGATCTTGCAGTTTCGGTGGTCGATATGCCTGCCATGCCCCTTATGGAAGGGCAGAAAGTGCAAGATCGCGGAGGACCGTCGGGGGTGGGTGGGCTAGGGGACGGCGTAGGTGAGGAGGGGGGTGCCGTCGGCTTTCTGCAGCTCCACGCTTACCAGCTCGGCGTCGGTGAACCTGGTGGCGCCGGTGAACCTGAGGTCGTCGCCGGGGGCCGCCAGCCAGGAGCCGATCTGCTCGGTGGCGCCGTTCGGGCCCCGCGCCACCAGCCGGAACGGGTACGCCTTGCCGTAGCTCGTCCGCGCGTCGTACCCGCAGCGCATGGTCACCTCGGTGCCCCACTTGGTGCCGGTGAGCCCGAGGTCGGCGTGCACCGGCCCGGCCGCGGCCACCGGCCGCATGGCGACCATCGACACCTGCGGGGCCGGGTTGCCCTGCGCGCCGGGCGGCCCGGAGGGGTTGACCTGTCGAGGCAGCGCCACGGCGGTGCCCACGCCGACCAGCACCGCCAGCCCGGCGGCGGCCAGTGTGGTCAGTGCGTACCGTCGCCGGTCCGCGGAGCGTTCCCGACGACGGCGGTGGCGGGCCTCGTCGAGCAGCGCGGGCACCAGGGGCGGGGCCGGCGGCGGCAGGATCTGCTCCAACCCCGCCGGGTCGAGGCGCCCGAGCAACCCGGGCAGGACGGCGATCTCGGCGACCGCCTCCCGGCACGAGGCGCAACCGCCGAGGTGCCGCTCGTAGGCCGCCCGCTCGGCCGGGGCCAGGGCGCCCAGCACGTACGCGCCGTCGTCGTACGCGAACTCGCACCGGGTCATCCCGTCACCCCCATCTCGGCCAGGACCAACCGTAGAGACCGCAGCGCGTAGTGGGTGCGGGATTTCACGGTCCCTGGCGGTACGCCCAGGCGGGACGCCGCCTCGGCCACCGACCGCCCCTGGTAGAAGCACTCGACGAGCACTTCACGGTGGGTCGGGCTGAGCCGGTTCAGCGCCTCGGCGACGGTCCACGCCTCCACCGCCCGTTCCGCCTCGTCGATCACCTCGGGCGGTTCGGGCAGATCGTCGGTGAACACCTCGCCGACCCGGGTGGATCGCCGCCGCCAGGCGTCGATGGCCAGGTTGCGGGCGGTGGTGAACAGCCAGGACCGCACCGAACCGCGCCTCGGGTCGAGTGACTCCGGATGTCGCCAGGCCCGCAGCAGCGTCTCCTGTACCAGGTCCTCGGCCCGCTGCCGGTCCCCGTTGACCAGCCGCAGGGCATGGGCGTACAGCGCCTCCGCGTGCTCGTCGTGCAGCGCGCGCAGCAGTTGGGCGTCGTGGTCGCTGATGGCGGTCTCCTCGCTTCCGGCGCGCGTCCGGCGGTGCGTCCGCTCGGGAATACGTGCGGTCACGCCGATCGGTTCAGCCCGAGGTCAGACCGGTTGCGTGGTGGTTGCCGTCGACGAAGGTGTTCATGCCCGGTTCACATCGCGGCTGACGTGCGCTCACCACGTCCTCCTAGCGTCCGGCTGGTACGCCGCCGATCGTGCCACCGACTTCTCTGGAGGCCTCTCCCATGAGCGACCGTCCCCGGCTGCTCCCCCTGTTGAACGGCACTCGTCATGGCACCCGTGACGCCATGACCTGCCTGTACCGGTGCGGAAACGCCTGTGACCACCCGGTGCCGAACACCTCTGACAACGCGTACTTCGGTGATGTGGTGAACGCCGAGGTTTCGCGACGTGGCGTGGTGCGGGCCGGCGCGGTCGGCGCGCTGGTGCTCGGTTTCGGCGGCGCGGCGGCCGGTGCGCTCGCCGGCGCGGCCCCGGCAGTGGCGGCCCCGACCACCCCGGACGTCCCGGAGGCTTTCGGTTTCGGCCGTCCCAGCACCGGGGTCGGCAGCGGCGCGCTGACCTTCAAGCCGATCCCACCGAACAAGTTGGACACCCTTGTCGTGCCGAACGGCTACGACCACGCCGTGGTGATCAAGTGGGGTGACCCGGTGCTGCCGGGCGCGCCGGAGTTCGACCTGCGTCACCAGACCGCCGCCGCGCAGTCCAAGCAGTTCGGTTACAACAACGACTTCGTGGGCGTGCTGCCGCTGGACAAGCAGGGCAAGCGGGCGCTGCTCGTGGTCAACCACGAGTACACGAACGAGGACCTGATGTTCCCGGGCTTCCCCGGCCTGGACGGGCTCTCCGTGGAGCAGCTGCGCACCGCCATGGCCGCGCACGGCATGTCAGTGGTGGAGCTTGAGCGGGTCGCCGGCACCGGGCAGTGGAAGCCGGTCGACAAGGGCCCGCGGCCGTACAACCGGCGGGTCACCGCGCTGAGCACCAAGTTCGACCTGACCGGTCCGGCCGCCGGCTCGGCCTGGCTGAAGACCGCCGCCGACCCCAGGGGCCGGACTGTCGTCGGCACGCTCAACAACTGCGCCGGTGGCGTGACCCCGTGGGGCACTGTGCTCTCCGGCGAGGAGAACTTCAACCAGTACTTCGTGGGCGCCGACGCCGCCCCGGCCGAGCTGAAGCCGAAGCTGGATCGTTACGGCATCAGCACCGCCAGCCGCTACCCCAGCGGCAGCCGCAAGTGGGAGCGCGCGGACGAGCGCTTCGACCTGGCGAAGCACCCCAACGAGGCACACCGGTTCGGTTGGGTCGTCGAGATCGACCCGTTCGACCCGGAGAGCCGTCCGCGCAAGCACACAGCGATGGGCCGGTTCAAGCACGAGGGCGCCAACGTGATCGTCGCAAAGGACGGCCACGTGGTCGCGTACATGGGCGACGACGAGCGGTTCGACTACCTCTACAAGTTTGTCTCGGACAAGAAGTTCATGAAGGGCAACTCCTGGGCTGCCCGCAAGCACAACCTGACCCTGCTGGAGTCCGGCACGCTCTACGTGGCGAAGCTCGACCAGACAAGTGCCGCCGAGATCGACGGCTCGGGCCAGCTCCCCACCGACGGCGCGTTCAACGGCCGGGGTCGCTGGATCAGGCTGGTCAGCGGCAACCGGTCGTTCGTCGACGGGATGACCGCCGCGGACGTGCTCACCTTCACCCGGCTCGCCGGCGACAAGGTCGGCGCGACCAAGATGGACCGCCCCGAGGACGTCGAGCCGAGCCTGCTCACCGGCAAGGTGTACGTGGCGCTGACCAACAACACCAACCGTGGTGTCGGCAGCAACCCGAAGGCGGACGAGGCCAACCCGCGCAACGCCAACAAGCACGGGCAGATCCTGGAGCTGGTCGAGGACCGCAACGACAACGCCGCGGAGACCTTCGCCTGGTCGCTGCCGATCGTCTGCGGCGACCCGACCGACCAGTCCACCTTCTTCGCCGGGTACGACAAGACCAAGGTTTCCCCGATCTCCTGCCCGGACAACGTCGCCTTCGACGCCACCGGCAACCTCTGGATCTCCACCGACGGCAACGCGCTGGGCAGCAACGACGGCCTGTTCGCCGTCGCGGTGGAGGGTCCGGAGCGGGGTCACCTCAAGCAGTTCCTGACCGTGCCGCTCGGCGCGGAGACCTGCGGCCCGTTCATCACCGGCGACAACCGCTCGGTCTTCGTCGCGGTGCAGCACCCGGGCGAGATCACCGGGGCCTCGGTGGAGAACCCGGCCTCGAACTGGCCGGACGGCGACTACGCCAAGCCGGGCGTGGTGGTCACCTGGCGCCTCGACGGCGGCCCGGTGGGCAGCTGAGCGGCCGACAGCCCCGCTGACGTTGCTCCGCGGTCCGGCGCCGGACCGCCCTGAGAGGCCCTCTCCCAGCCCGGGAGAGGGCCTCTCAGCGGTCAGTTGTCGGAGGCGATGCCGTCGGCCACGCTACGGGCCACGGTGAGCAGCTTGGCGCGTACCACCCGGGCGGAGGTCATCATCTCGCTGGCCGGCAACGCGCAGGCCAGCACGACCCGGCGTTCCATGTCCTTGTCCGGCGCGACGAGCACCGCCGCGCAGGCCACTCCCTGCCGGAACTGCCCCATCTCCAACTGCATGCCGCGCCGGTCACCGGCGGCCAGGTCGGCCTCGAAACTGTCGGTGGTGGTCAGCGTGGCGGTGGTGAACGGGCGCATGCCGTACTCGCGGAGATAGCGGTAGCGCTGGTCGGTCGTGAGGGTGGCGAGGAGCGACTTGCCGAGAGCTGTCGCGTGCGCCCCCTCGTCGAAGCCGGGGACCAGGTCCTCCAGGTAGGGCGAGCGGTGCCCCTCGGCGACCGCCGTGAGGGCCACCTGACCGCCGACGAACCGACCGAGGTAGTGGCTGTAGCCGGTGTCCAGGGCGGCCCGCCGCAGCGTCTCACCGACCGCCGGCGGGCCCCGGAACGCCGTCACCAGCTCCCGGTACCGGTCGGCCACCTCCAACCCCACGATGTACGTGCCGTCCTCGCGACGGATCACGTAGCCCTCGTACGCGAGGGTGCGGACCAGGTGGTAGGTGGTGGCCACGGTCAGCTCGCAGCGCCGGGCGATCTGCTTGACGGTCAGGCCCTTCGGGGCGCGACCGACCGACTCCAGCACCCGTAGCGCTCGGGACACGCTGCGAATCAGGTCCGAAGGTTCTGCCAAGGGGTCGCGCACAACCACCTCCGCCGCCGGGGACTTACACCATATGAAAAACAGGCCCGGTGCGAAATGCCTGTTCGGGTCGAGGATGCCAGATCACCATCCACAGCTTGTGCCCCGCCGGTCACCAGGAGTGCTCTGAGTGGGGCTCGCGTAGGTTTGCCGAACGATGACCGACACCTCCACAACCCCCGATCCGGCGATCGCCCAACCCCACCCGGTCCGGGCCAGCGCCGGCGCAGTCGTCACCACAGTGGCCTGCGTACTCCCGGTCTTCCTGCTCGGCGGTCTCGCCGTGCAGATGGGCACTGACCTCGGCTTCTCGCCGGCCGGTCTGGGCCTGGCCGTCTCCGTCTACTTCGGGGTCAGCGCGCTGGCCTCGGTGCCCTCCGGCCGCCTGGTCGAACGGTACGGACCGGCAGTGGTCGCCCGCTGCGGCATCCTGCTGGCCGCCGGGTCGATGCTGGCTGTGGCCGCCTTCGCCCGGTCGTACCCGGTGCTCGTCGGCCTGCTGGCGCTCAGCGCCGCCGCGAACGCGCTCGGCCAGTTGGCCAGCAACGCCGCGCTGGCCCAGCACGTGCCGGCCCGGCGGCAAGGGCTGTCGTTCGGTGTCAAGCAGGCCGCCATCCCGGTCTCCACACTGCTGGCCGGCGTCGCCGTGCCCACCATCGCGCTCACCGCCGGCTGGCGCTGGGCGTTCGTTGCCGCCGCCGTGGCCGCGCTGACGACGCTGGCCGCCGTACCCCGGCAGTTGCCCGGCACCGCACGGCGGGCCGGTGCCACACGCGCCGGGCGGGCGACGACGGCGCTCGTGGTGACCGGCGCCGCGGCGACGTTGGCCTCGGGCGCGGCCAACTCGCTGGGCACCTTCCTGGTGGACTCCGCCGCGGCCCGGGGCCTGTCGCCGGGTCTCGCCGGCCTCACCCTGACCCTGGGTAGCGCGGTCTGCGTGGCCGCACGGGTGGGCGCCGGCTGGTTGGCCGACCGCCGCGAGACCGGCCACGTCGCCCTCATCGCCGCGATGCTGCTCGTCGGCGCGGTCGGACTGGGCCTGCTCGCGTTGACCGGCTCGGTGCCGTTGGTGGTCGGCGTGGTGCTCGGCTTCGGCCTGGGCTGGGCCTGGCCCGGCCTGATGAACTTCGCGGTGGTCCGGCTCCACCCACAGTCACCGGCCGCCGCCACCTCGATCACCCAGACCGGGGTGTACGCGGGCGGCTGTCTCGGCCCGCTGAGCCTGGGCCCACTCGCCGCCCACCTCGGCTACCCGGCGATGTGGAGCATCGCGGCCGTGGCGATGCTGCTCGCCGCCGCCCTCATGCTCGTCGGCAGCCGACTGTTGACCCGCGCCGCCGCCGCAGCGGGCCGGGGTGTGGATCAGCTGGTGCGGTCGGCGATGTAGTCGCAGAGCGACTCGAGCGCGCTGCGGGACGGGCCGTTCGGCAGCGGGGCGAGCTGCGCGCGGGCCTCCTCGGCGTAGCTGCGCACGGTTTCCCGGGCCCGCTTGAGCGCCGGGCTCTCCCGGAGCAGCCCCAACGCCTCGGCGTGCAACGCGTCGTCGGTCAACGGGCCGGTCGCCAGGATCTCCCGCAGCCGCACCGACGACGCGTCGGAGTCGTCCGCCTCGCGGGCGTAGAGCACCGGCAGCGTCGGGACACCCTCGCGCAGGTCCGTGCCGGGGGTCTTGCCCGACTGCACCGACTCGGAGGCGATGTCCAGCAGGTCGTCGGAGAGTTGGAAGGCGACGCCGATCGTCTCGCCGTACCCGGCGAGGGCCTCGACGTGCTCCGGGGTGGCGCCACCGAACAGGCCGCCGAACCGGGCCGACGTGGCGATCAGCGAGCCGGTCTTCTCGGCGATCACGTGCAGGTAGTGGGTCACCGGGTCGTCGTCGGCGCGCGGCCCCACCGTCTCCGCGATCTGGCCGTGCACCAGTCGCGCGAAGGTGCGCGCCTGCAACCGGACCGCCTCGGGGCCCAGGTCGGCGGCGATGTCCGCCGCGCGGGCGAAGAGGTAGTCGCCGACCAGGATGGCCACCGAGTTGGTCCACCGGGAGTTCGCGCTGGGCGCGCCCCGACGGACGGCGGCCTCGTCCATCACGTCGTCGTGGTAGAGGGTGGCGAGGTGAGTGAGCTCCATCACCACGGCGGCCGGGACCACCTGCGCACTTGTCGGGTCACCGAACTGGGCGCCGAGCGCCACCAGCAACGGCCGGAAACGCTTCCCGCCGGCCTCGACGAGGTGCCGGGCAGCCTCGGTGACGAACGGGTCGGCGCTGGCCACACTGGCCCGCAACTCGACCTCGACCGTGTCGAGTAGGCCCAACACGGACGCCTCGACACGGGGATCGGCGAGGCTGAGGCCAAGCGCGCCGAACTGACTCGTGCTCGCCCGACCCCGCCGACCGCCGGAGCCGGAGGCACCTGAACGCTCGCCCGCCGGATTCACCACGCTATCAACCATGCCACACGCGTTCGACCTGCTCCGGGCCGGGGATACGCACCGGGAGCCGGCACGTGAACACGTGCCGACCCCCGGTGATCGATCCTTCGGTCATCGAACGAATTCGGCGGCTCCGGTGGCCAGATCGAGCAGCGGCGCCGGGGCGACGCCCAACACCAGGGTCGCCAGCACACCGATCATCAGCGCCGCGGAGGTGAGCCCACCGGGCACGGTGACGGTCGGGGTGGACTCGCCCGGCTCGGAGAGCCACATCATCACCACGACCCGCAGGTACGGGAACGCGAGCACCATGCTGGTCAGCACACCGGCGATCACCAGCCAGGCCTGACCACCCTCCAGCGCCGGCCCGAAGATGGCGAACTTGCTGGTGAAGCCGCTGGTCAGCGGGATACCGGCGAAGGCGAGCAGGATGAACGTGAACAGCGCGGCGAAGAACGGCGACCGCCGGCCCAGCCCGGCCCAGCGGGACAGGTGGGTGGCCTCGCCGTCCTCGTCGCGTACCAGGGTCACCACGGCGAACGCGGCAAGCACCGAGAAGCCGTACGCGACCAGGTAGAACATCGTGCCGGCGAGCCCGTCGCGGCTCGGCGCCAACACACCGACCAGCAGGTAGCCGGCGTTGGCGATCGAGGAGTACGCGAGCAGCCGCTTGATGTCGGTCTGGGTGACCGCCAGCACGGCACCCACCAGCATGGTCAGCACCGCCACCGCGCCCAGGACCGGGGTGAAGTCCCAGTTGGCGTCGGCGAACGCGACCTGGAAGACGCGCAGCAGGGCACCGAACGCGGCGACCTTGGTGCAGGCCGCCATCAACCCGGTGACCGGGGTCGGAGCGCCCTGGTAGACGTCCGGGGTCCACACATGGAACGGGGCCGCCGCGGCCTTGAAGAGCAGACCGATGGCGAGCAGCGCCATGCCGGCGAAGAGCAGCACCGGGCTGGCCGGCGACTCGCTCACCGCCGCGTGGATGGTGGCGAAGTCGACGCCGGCCGAGCGGCCCGGCATGCCGGCGGTGAAGCCGTAGATCAGGGCCACGCCGAACAGGAAGAAAGCAGAGGCGTACGCGCCGAGCAGGAAGTACTTCATCGCCGCCTCCTGGCTCAGCAGACGCCGGCGACGGGCCAGCGCGCAGAGCAGGTAGAGCGGCAGGGAGAAGACCTCCAGCGCGATGAACATGGTCAGCAGATCGTTCGCCGCCACGAAGATCAGCATGCCGCCGATCGCGAACGTGGTGAGCGGGTAGACCTCGGTGAGGCCGTTGCGCCCCTCGGCCTGCCGCCGGTCGTCGGCCGACTCGGCGGTCACCGCCGCCTGGGCGACGAACGCCCCGCCCCGCTCGACCGAGCGGTCACCGATCAGCAGCAGCGCCATCGCGGCCAGCACCAGGATCGCGCCCTGGAGGAACAGCGTCGGCCCGTCGATCGCGAGGGACTGGCCGGCGGTGATGATCCGCTCGTCGGCGCTGAGGACCACCATGGTCAGTGCCGCGAGCACCGCCAGCAGCGCCAACGTCAGCTGCACCACGTGCCGCCAGCGCCGGGGCACCACTGCCTCGACCAGCACGCCGAGCAACGCCGTGCCCAGCATGATCAGGATCGGAGCGATCGCCGCGTAGTCGATCGACGGCAGTTTCAACTCGGTCACTTTGCCGCCTCCTGGACGGTGCCGCCCACGGACGGCGCCGGGTCGGTTCTGCCGATGTCGTCCATGGTCGCCTGGACGGCCGGGTTGATCACGTCGGTGACCGGCTTCGGGAAGAAGCCGAGCAGCACGATCAGCGCGATCAGCGGGGCGACCACGACCTTCTCACGCAGGTTGAGGTCCCGGCGCATGCCGTCGACCTCGGTCAACGCCGGGTTGAGGGTGCCCTGGGTGGTGCGCTGCACCATCCACAGCACGTACGCGGCGGCCAGGATGATGCCGAGCGTGGCGATGACCGCGACCGGCTTGTTCACAGTGAAGGTACCGATCAGCACCAGGAACTCGGAGATGAACGGCGCCGTACCGGGCAGCGCCAGCGAGGCGAGACCGGCGAAGAAGAGCACCCCGGCGAGCACCGGGACCAGCTTGCCAGCGCCACCGAAGTCGCTGATCAGCGACGAACCACGCCGGGAGATCAGCATGCCCACCACCAGGAACAGCAGGCCGGTGGCCAACCCGTGGTTGAGCATGTAGAGCACCGCGCCGGTGCCGGCCTGGGTGGTGAAGGCGAAGATGCCAACCCCGATGAAGCCGAAGTGCGCGATCGAGGTGTACGACACCAGCCGCTTGAGGTCGTTCTGGCCGACCGCCAGCAGGGCGGCGTAGACGATGCCGATCACGCCCAGCGCCAGCGCCCACGGCGCGAACCACTTCGACGCCTCGGGGAACAGCGGCAGGCAGTAGCGCAGGATGCCGAATGTGCCGACCTTGTCCAGCACGCCGACGAGCAGCGCCGCCGCGCCCGCCGGGGCGGCACCACCGGCGTCGGGCAGCCAGGTGTGGAACGGGAAGAACGGCGCCTTGATGGCGAACGCGAGGAAGAAGCCGAGGAACAGCCACCGCTCGGTGCCGGTACTGATGTCGACCTGCGAGAGCGCCTGCCAGTCGAAGGTCTTGCCACCGACCACCCACAGGCCGATCACCGCGGCCAGCATGAACAGACCGCCGACGAGCGAGTAGAGGAAGAACTTCACCGCCGCGTACTGCCGCTGGTGGCCGCCGTAGCTGCCGATCAGGAAGTACATCGGGACGAGCATGACTTCGAAGAACACGTAGAACAGGAAGACGTCGGCGGCCGCGAAGACGCCGATCATCGTGCACTCGAGGACCAGCAGCAGCGCGAAGTAGACGGGCACCGACCGCTTCGACGACTCCGCGTCGTGCCACGACGCCAGGATCACCAGCGGCACCAGCACCGCGATCAGCATCAGCATCACCAGCGCGATGCCGTCGGCGGCGAAGGTGAAGCTGACACCCCAGTTCGGAATCCACGAGTACGACTCGCGGAACTGGAACCGGTCACCACCGGCGTTGAAGCTCACCCACATCACCACCGAGAGCACCAGCACCAGCAGCGACCAGGCGAACGCCACCTGCTTGGCCAGCTCCGGGCGGTGGCGCGGCAGGAAGGCCACCACCAGGGCGCCCACCAGCGGCGCCACGGTGAGCACCGAGAGGAACGGGAAGTTGGACATTATGCGGCCTTACCTCCGTCGTCACTGCGTGGTCCGCCGGCGGGGGCGGCCGGGAACAGGTCGATCACGCCAACCACCCCGCCTGCACCGCCAGGAACGCCGCCATCACCAGCAGCGCACCGGCCAGGATCGAGGTGGCGTACGAGCGGACAAAGCCGGTCTGCATCCGACGAAGGCGACCCGAACCCCCGCCGACCGCGGCGGCGAGCCCGTTGACGAGCCCGTCGATGCCCCGGTTGTCGAGGTACACGAGCGCCCGGGTGAGGAAGATGCCCGGCTTCTCGAAGACCGCCTCGTTGACCGCGTCGGTGTAGAGGTTGCGCCGGGCGGCGGTGACCAGCACCCCGGCCGGCTGCGGCGCGGTGGCCGTACCGGCCCGGAACAGGAACCAGGCGAGCCCGGCGCCGAGCACGGTGACCAGCAGCGACAGCGTGGTGATCACGGCGTGCGAGAGGACCGCCTCGTGCTCGGCGTGCTCGCCGCCCAGCCCGGCGGTCTCGGTCAGCCAGTCCGGAACGGACGTGGCGAGCAGGAAGCCGGCGCCGACCGACCCGACCGCCAGGAGGATCAGCGGGATGGTCATCAGCTTCGGCGACTCGTGCGGGTGCTCGATGTCCTCGGTCCACCGCTGCGGACCGTGGAAGGTGAGCACGAACAGCCGCGTCATGTAGAACGCGGTCAGCCCGGCGCCGAGCAGCGCCGCCCCGCCGAAGAGCCAGGCGGTCCAGTCATCCCGCTCGAAGGCGGCCACGATGATCGGCTCCTTGGAGAAGAAGCCGGAGAACGGGAACATGCCGATGATGGCCAGCCAACCCATCATGAAGGTCAGCCAGGTGATCTTCATGTACTTCGACAGCCCACCGAAGCGGCGGATGTCGACCTGGTCCTCCATTCCGTGCATGACCGAACCGGCGCCCAGGAACATGTTGGCCTTGAAGAAGCCGTGCGCCAGCAGGTGCACGATGGCCAGCGCGTACGCCGCGCCGCCGAGGCCCACACCGAGGAACATGTAGCCGATCTGGCTCACCGTCGACCAGGCGAGCACCCGCTTGATGTCGTCCTTCGCCGCACCGATGATGCAGCCGATCAGCAGGGTGAGCGCGCCGACGCTGACCACCACGAGTTGCAGCGTCGAGTTGGCGGAGAAGATCGGGTTGGACCGGGCGATCAGGTAGACGCCCGCGGTGACCATGGTGGCGGCGTGGATGAGCGCCGACACCGGCGTCGGGCCCTCCATCGCGTCCGGCAACCACGCCTGGAGCGGGAACTGACCGGACTTACCGGCCGCACCGAGCAGCAGCAACAGGCCGAGGACCAGCACTGTGGTGCCGGTCAGCGCGCCGACACCGTTGAACACCTCGTCGTACTGGGTGGTGCCCAGGGTGGCGAACATGATGAAGATGCCGATGGCCAGGCCGGTGTCGCCGACCCGGTTCATCAGGAACGCCTTCTTGCCGGCGGTGGCCGCGCTCGGCCGCTCCGTCCAGAAGGAGATCAGCAGGTACGACGCCAGACCGACGCCCTCCCAGCCGAAGTACAGCATCACGTAGTTGTTGCCGAGCACCAGCAGCAGCATCGCCGCGACGAACAGGTTGAAGTACGCGAAGAACCGACGACGGCCCGCGTCGTGCGACATGTACTCCACCGCGTACAGGTGGATCAGGAAACCCACCCCGGTGATCAGCAGTACGAAGACCGCGGCCAGCGGGTCGAAGAGCAGGCCGAAGTCGACCCGCAGATCACCGACCGCGATGAAGTCCCAGAGGCTCAGCTCGACCGACTTGTTCTCCAGGCCACGCAGCTGGAAGAAGAAGCTCAGGCCGAGCACGAACGCGGCGCCGATGGCGGCGACGCCCAACCAGTGCCCCCAGCGGTCGGCCCGGCGGCCGAGCAGCAGCAGGATGGCCGCGCTGACCAGCGGGATCGCCACCAGCAGCCAGACGCCCCCGAGCAGCCCCGTGGCCTGGGCGTATTCCACAGTCTCTTCCACCGGTGGACCCCTCTAGTACTTGAGCAGGTTGGCGTCGTCGACACTCGCCGAGCGTCGCGTCCGGAAGATGGACATGATGATCGCGAGCCCGACCACGACCTCGGCCGCCGCCACCACCATCACGAAGAACGCCATGATCTGACCGTTCAGGTCACCGTTGATCCGGCTGAAGGTGACCAGCGTCAGGTTGGCCGCGTTGAGCATCAGCTCCACGCACATGAACAGCACGATCGCGTTGCGCCGGACGAGCACCCCGGCGGCGCCGATGGTGAACAGCACCGCCGCGAGCACCAGGTAGTAGTCAGGCGTCATGGCTGGACTCGCTTTCGTTCGCGACTGCGGGGCTCCGCTTCGCTGCACTCCTCGCGCTCACCGGACTTGCCTTTCGTTCGCGACTGCGGGGCTCCGCTTCGCTGCACTCCTCGCGCTCACCGGTCCGTCCCCTTCAGGGTGGTCTCCTGCGCCGTCAGCTCGCGCACCGGCAGGATGTCCGGCGTACTCCGCTCGGAGAGGCGGCCGTCCGGCAGTCGGGCCGGGGTGGCCACCGAGGACGAGGTCGCGAAGACGCCGGGGCCCGGCTTGGGGCCGGGGTAGTTGCCCGGCGCGAAACGGGCCCGCATGGTCGACACCTGGTCGACCTTGTCCTGCTTGCGGCGCTCGATGTGCGCGAGCACCATGGCACCGACCGCCGCGGTGATCAGCAGCGCCGAGGTCAGCTCGAACGCGAAGACGTACTTGGTGAAGAGCAGTCGGGCGATGCCTTGGACGTTGCCCTCCGCGTTGGCCTGCTCCAGACCGACCGCTGTGGTCCCCTGCAGCGCCCGGTAGAGCGCGCCGCCGACCAGGCCGGCGAAGCCCAGGCCCAGCACGATCGCGGCGACCCGCTGGCCGCGCAACGTCTCGATCAGCGAGTCGGTGGAATCCCGACCGACAAGCATCAGCACGAAGAGGAAGAGCATCATGATCGCGCCGGTGTAGACGATGATCTGCACCATGCCGATGAACGGCCCGGCCTGGAGCACGTAGAACACGCCCAGACAGAGCATGGTGAGCACCAGCCAGAGCGCGGAGTGCACAGCGTTGCGGGCGGCCACCATCCCGATCGCGCCGATGAGCGCGAGCGGGCCGAGGATCCAGAAGGTGACCTCCTCGCCGCCGGATACCCCACCCGCCGCGGCCAGCACCGTAGACGTGGTCATGCCTTCTCTCCCTTGCCGGCCGCGACGCGCTGGGCGGCCTGCTCGGCGCCCGGGAACGTCACGCCGGGGTGCTCCTCGACCTGGTAGCGGCCGGGGCCCATCGGGGACTTCTCCGCACCGGCGGAGGTGCCCGGGTTGTCCAGCGCGCCGACGTAGTAGTCCTTCTCGCTGTCACCCAGCCGCATCGGGTGCGGCGGCTGCTCCATGCCCTCGAGCAACGGCGCGAGCAGCTGCTCCTTGGTGAAGATCAGGTCCTGCCGGTTGTCCCGGGCCAGCTCGTACTCGTTGCTCATGGTGAGCGACCGGGTCGGGCAGGCCTCGATGCACAGCCCACAGAAGATGCACCGGGCGTAGTTGATCTGGTAGACGCTGGCGTACCGCTCACCCGGCGAGAAGCGCTCCTCGTCGGTGTTGTCGCCACCCTCGACGTAGATCGCGTCCGCCGGGCAGGCCCAGGCGCACAGCTCGCAGCCGATGCACTTCTCCAGGCCGTCCGGGTGCCGGTTGAGGATGTGCCGCCCGTGGTAGCGCGGCGCCGACACCGGCGGCTTGAACGGGTAGTCGGTAGTGACGACCTTCCTGAACATGTGCGAGAAGGTGACACCGAATCCCTTGAACGTTCCGGTGATCGCGCCCACGTCACACCTCCCTGGAGTCCGAGCCGGCAACGATGTTGGCCGGCTCCCGCTCGGCGACCACGCGCGTGATACGCGGGCTCGGTGGTACCTGAAGATCCATCGGTGGCAGCGGGAAGCTCCCGTGCGGCCGGTTGTCGACCTGTTCCTGCGTGGTCGGCTTCGGCTTCGGGCGCCGGCTGGGCCAGAAGATCGAGGCGATCAGCAGGATGCCGGCCGGAATGCCGACGGCGATCACCTTGCCGCGGGTGTCCCAGTCCTCGATCGAGCGAAGGCCCGACAGGACCAGGATCCAGACCAGGTTGATCGGCAGCAGCACCTTCCAGCCGAGCCGCATGAACTGGTCGTACCGCAGCCGGGGCAGCGTGCCACGCAGCCACACGAAGACGAAGACCAGCGCGATCACCTTGCCGAAGAACCAGAGCATCGGCCACCAACCGGAGTTGGCGCCCTCCCAGATGGTGATCGGCCAGGGCGCCCGCCAACCGCCCAGGAACAGCGTGGTGGTGACCGCGGACATGGTCACCATCGCCACGTACTCGCTGAGCATGAAGAGCGCGAACTTCAACGAGCTGTACTCGGTCATGAAGCCCGCGACCAACTCGGACTCGGCCTCGGGCAGGTCGAACGGCGCCCGGTTGGTCTCACCCACCGTGGCGATGAAGAAGATGATGAAGCTCGGTAGCAGCAGGATCGCGTACCAGCCCGGCGCCGGGATCGTCTGGCCGAAGATGCTCAGCTCGGTGCCGTGTGCCTGCTTCGCGACGATCCCGCTGGTGCTCATCGTGCCGGCGGTCATGAAGACCGCCACGATGCTCAGCCCCATGGCGACCTCGTAGGAGATCATCTGGGCGCTCGACCGGAGACCACCCAGCAGCGGGTACGTCGAGCCGGAGGCCCAACCACCCAGCACGATGCCGTAGACGCCCATCGAGGAGCAGGCGAGCAGCAACAGCACCGCCACCGGCACATCGGTGACCTGCAACGGCGTGTGGTGGCCGAAGATGCTCACCATCGGGCCGAACGGCACCACCGACAGGGCGGTGACCGCGCAGATCACCGAGATGGTCGGGGCGAAGAAGTAGACGACCTTGTCGGCCGCCTTCGGCAGGATGTCCTCCTTGAAGGCCATCTTCAGGCCGTCGGCGAGGGTCTGCAGCAGGCCGAACGGGCCGACCTGGTTGGGGCCGGGCCGCACCTGCATGTAACCGACCACGCGCCGTTCGAACCAGACCCCGAGCAGGGTGGCCAGCAGACCGAAGGCGAACGCGAAGACAATCTTGCCGAGAACCAGCCACCACGGATCCCGGCCGAAGTCGGCAAGCGTCGGATCCTGGGCCAGGATTGACGAAGTCACTGGTTACCCCCGGAGTTGAGGAGCGGACCCGGGAGACCGGTCTCGTCGGCCGCCACGCGCCCGGCCGGGATGGCCGTGCTCGGTGCGGGGACGGAGATCCGGACGACCGCGCCGGACGTCGCCCCGAGGCTGCGCCGCACGGTCGAGCCGGGTGAGTTGGTCGGCAGCCAGACCACGCCGTCCGGCATCTCGGTGAGTTCCGCCGGCAGGGTCAGCGCCCCCCGGTCGGTGCCGACAGTGACCGCGTCACCGTCGACCACACCGAGCGCCTCGGCGGTGCCCTTACCAAGCCGGACAACCGGCGGACGGGCGGTCCCGGCGAGGTTCTCGTCGCCCTCGGTCAGGGTGCCGAGGTCCACCAGCTGGTGCCAGGTGGCCAGCACGGCCTCCCCGGCCTTCGGCTCCGGCACCCGGCCCGGCGCGACCGACGGCGCGGCCGGACGGGACATCCGCGTCGCCGGCAGCGTGCCCAGCTCGCGACGCACGCTCGGCACGTCGGCCGTGCCGAGGCGCACGTCGAGAAGCGCGGCCAGCGCGTCGAGCACCCGACCGTCGGTCATCGCCGCGGTGTTCAGCACCGCCTCGAACGGGCGCAGCCGGCCCTCCCAGTCCAGGAAGCTGCCGGCCTTCTCGGCCACCGGGGCGACCGGCAGCACCACGCTCGCCCGCCGGGTCACCGCGCTGGCGCGCAGCTCGAGGCTGACCAGGAACGGCACCGCGTCCAGGGCGGACTCGGCCAGTCGCGGGTCAGCCAGGTCGGCCGGGTCGACACCGCCGACGACAAGCGCGCCGAGCTGCCCGTTGGCGGCCGCGGTCAGGATGCCGTCGGTGTCCCGGCCGGCCTGGCTCGGGATCACCCCGGCCGGGATGTCCCACGCCTCACCCAGCTCGGCGCGGGCGGCCGGCTCGGTGACCAGGCGTCCACCGGGGAGCAGGTTGGGCAGGCAGCCCGCGTCGACCGCGCCGCGGTCACCCGCGCGCCGCGGCACCCAGGCCAGCTTCGCGCCGGTACGCCGAGCCACGTCGGCCGCGGCGGAGAGCCCACCCGGCACACTTGCCAACCGCTCGCCGACGATCAGGATCGCGCCCGGTGCGCTCAGCGCCTCGCTGACCGTGGCGTGCTCGGCGAGCACGCTGGCCTCCTCGCCCGGCACCACCCGGGCCAGCTTGGCACCGAGCTTCTCCAGGCCGCGGGTGGCGAAGGGCGCCAGCGCGTACACCGTCAGGGTCTTCTTCAGGTACGCCTTGCGCAGCCGCAGGAAGAGGATCGGGCACTCCTCCTCGGGCTCCAGGCCGACAAGCACCACCGCCGGCGCGTTCTCCACGTCGGTGTAGGTGACGTCGGTGACCCCGGCGACCGAGCTGGCCAGGAAGTCGGCCTCCTCGCGGGAGACCGGCCGGGCCCGGAAGTCGATGTCGTTGGTGTTCAACGCGACCCGGGCGAACTTGGCGTACGCGTACGCGTCCTCGACTGTCAACCGACCGCCGGTGAGCACCGCAGTGCCCTGCTGGCTCTCCCGAGCCGCGTGCAGGCCCTCGGCGGCGACGGTGAGCGCCTCGCTCCAGGACGCCTCGCGCAGCTCACCGGTGTGCTCGTCGCGGACCAGCGGAGTGGTCAGCCGCTCGGCGGCCCGGGTGTACTGGAAGCCCCAGCGGCCCTTGTCGCAGTTCCACTCCTCGTTCACCGCCGGCTCGTCGCCGGCGAGCCGGCGCAGCACCTTGCCGCGCCGCCAGTCGGTGCGCTGCCCGCAGCCGGCCGAGCAGTGCTCGCAGACGCTCGGGCTGGAGACCAGGTCGAACGGGCGGGCGCGGAAGCGGTACTGGGCACCGGTCAGCGCACCCACCGGGCAGATCTGGACGGTGTTGCCGGAGAAGTAGGAGTTGAACGGGACATCCCCCGCGTCACCCTCCTCGCCGTACGCGTCGTCCCGGTAGATGTTGATTTCTTCGGCGGACGACCGGCCCATCAGGTCGATGAACTTGTCGCCGGCGATCTCATCGGAGAACCGGGTGCACCGCTGGCAGAGCACGCACCGCTCGCGGTCCAGCAGCACCTGGCTGCTGATCGCCATCGGCTTCTCGTACTCCCGCTTGTGCTCGTGGAAGCGCGAGTCGGTGCGGCCGGTGGACATCGCCTGGTTCTGGAGCGGGCACTCACCGCCCTTGTCACACATCGGGCAGTCCAGCGGGTGGTTGAGCAGCAGCAGCTCCATCACCCCCTCCTGCGCCTTCTTGGCCACCGGGGAGGTGATCTGGGTACGCACGACCATGCCGTCGGCGACGGTCTGGGTGCAGGAGGCGACAGGCTTGCGCTGCCCCTCCACCTCGACCAGGCACTGCCGGCACGCGCCGGCCGGGGCCAGCAGCGGGTGGTCGCAGAACCGGGGGATCTCGGTGCCCATCTGCTCGGCGACCCGGATCAGCAGCGTCCCCTTGGGGGCGGTGACCTCGACGCCGTCGATGGTGAGGGTGACGGTCTCGGTCTGCTTGGCTACGTCGGTCATCAGAGTCGCCTTTCATTCGCGACTGCGGGACTCGCAAGCTCGTTCCTCGCGCTCATCAGTGCGCCCCTACCAGGGTCTTCTCCGACAGCTTGGGTGCGGTCCGACCCTCGATGTAGTCGAGGTAGTCCTGCTTGAAGTACTGCAGCGAGGAGGTCACCGAGCTGGTCGCGCCGTCACCCAGACCGCAGAACGAGCGGCCGAG
Source organism: Micromonospora sp. D93 (assembly GCF_018070365.1). Taxonomy (NCBI): domain Bacteria; kingdom Bacillati; phylum Actinomycetota; class Actinomycetes; order Micromonosporales; family Micromonosporaceae; genus Micromonospora; species Micromonospora sp. D93. The sequence goes on from NZ_JAGPXW010000022.1 coordinate 79,022, forward strand.
GATGTTGTCGCAGGTGTCCAGCAGGGTGTCCAGGTCTTCGTGGGTGCCCTGACCGGCGAGGATCCGCCGGTAGACCCGGACCATCCAGTAGTTGCCCTCGCGGCACGGGGTGCACTTGCCGCACGACTCGTGGTGGTAGAACTCCAGCCACCGATACGTCGCGTAGACCGGGCAGTCCTGGTCGGAGAAGATCTGCGTGGCAGTGGTGCCGAGGATCGAGCCGGCCGCCGCCACCCCCTCGAAGTCCAGTGGCACGTCCAGGTGCTCGGCGGCGAGCAGCGGGGTGGACGAGCCGCCCGGGGTCCAGAACCGCAGGTTGTGGCCGGGCTGCATGCCACCGGCCAGCTCCAGCAGCTCGCGCAGCGTGACACCCATCGAGCACTCGTACTGGCCCGGGTTGGCCACCCGACCGGAGAGCGAGTAGATCATCGGCCCGGAGGACTTCTCGGTGCCCATGCTCTTCCACCAGTCGGCCCCACCGAGCACGATCGGCGGGACGCTGGCGATGGTGCCGACGTTGTTCACCACAGTCGGGCTCGCGTACAGGCCGTGGGTGGCCGGGAACGGCGGGCGCAGCCGGGGCTGACCCCGGAACCCCTCCAGCGAGTCCAGCAGCGCCGTCTCCTCGCCGCAGATGTACGCCCCGGCGCCGGAGTGCACCACAAGCTCCAGGTCGTAGCCGCTGCGCAGGATGTTCCGGCCCAGGTAGCCCTTGTCGTACGCCTCCTGGACCGCGCTGCGCAGCCGACGCGCGGCGTGCACCGCCTCGCCCCGGATGTAGATGTAGGCGCGGGCGGCCCGGATCGCGTACGACGCGATGATCACGCCCTCGACCAGCGCGTGCGGGTCGTGGGTCATCAACGGCAGGTCCTTGCAGGTGCCCGGCTCGCCCTCGTCGGCGTTGACCACCAGATAATGAGGAACCGTCGGCGGATTTCCGCTTGGCTGTTGAGGAATGAAGCCCCACTTGAGGCCGGTGGGGAAGCCTGCGCCACCTCGGCCGCGCAGCCCGGAGTCCTTGATCAGCTGGATCAGGTCGTCCGGGTGGGCCTTGAGCGCCTTGCGCAGCGCGGCGTAGCCGTCCAGCTGCTCGTACGTGCCGATCTGCCAGGCGTCCGGCGACAGCCAACGCTTGGTCAGCACCGGCGTCAGCTTGGCCAGCGTCTCCGGGCGGGGAGTGGTCACTTCTGGGCCCCCGTTTCGTTCGCGTCCGCCGGTCCGGCGCCGTCGGCGTCCGTCCCAGCCTTCGCTTCGGTGAGGTTGCGCTCCTGCGCCCCGGCCTCGTCGCCGGCGGGCTTGCGGTCGCCAGCGGGCTCGTTGGCCGCAACACCGGCGGCCGCCGCCTTCTGCGCGTCACGGGGTTCCGGCGGCGAGGTCACCGCGGGAACCTTTGCGGACGCCCCGTCGCCACCCTTGACCGGTGCCGCGCTGGCCTCGACGGGCGCCGGCTTGGCGGCCTCCGCCTTCGCCTTCGCCTCGGCGGCGGCCTTGTCGGCCTCGGCCTTGCTGCGGATCGGGGTGTTCGGGTCGAAGCCCGGCACCGAGACGCCGTGCTGCTGGGCCAGCCGCAGCCCGCGCAGGGTGGGCTCGCCCGGTCCGCCGTCGGCGACGGCCCCGTCGCGCTCGTCGGCGAAACCGGCGAGCTGCACCGCCATCTCCTTGAGGGTGCAGAGCCGGGCGCCCCGGGTCGGCATCGGCCGGCCACCGGCCCGCAGCTCGTCCACCACACCGACGGCGGTGGAGGCGTCCACACCGTCGAAGAAGTCGTAGTTGACGGTCATCACCGGGCCGTAGTCGCACGCCGCCAGGCACTCGGCGTGCTCAAGCGTGATCGTGCCGTCCGCGGTGGTCTCGTCGTGCCCGACGCCCAGGTGCTCGGCGAGGGTGTCGTAGACCTCCTGACCACCGAGCACATCGCACATCGTGTTGGTGCAGACGCTGACCAGGAAGTCACCTGTCGGCTTGCGCTTGTACATCGTGTAGAAGGTGGCCACCGCGCCGACCTGGGCCTTGTTCAGCCCCAGCACCTCGGCGCAGAACGTGACCCCGGCCGGGGAGACGTACCCCTCTTCGGCCTGCACCAGGTGCAGCAGCGGCAGCAACGCCGAGCGGGACCGGTCCGCCGGGTAACGGGCGATGATCTCGCGCGCCCGCTCCCGGGTCTCATCAGTGAAAACAACACTCATCGGTCACAACCACCCATCACCGGGTCCAACGAGGCGCCGCCGGCGATCACGTCGGCGATCAGGCCGCCCTCGGCCATCGCCGGGAGAGCCTGCAGGTTGACGAAGCTCGGCTCCCGGTAGTGCACCCGGTAGGGCCGGGTGCCACCGTCGGACACCGCGTGCACGCCCAACTCGCCCCGGGGAGCCTCGATCGCGACGTACACCTGGCCCGGCGGAACCCGGAAGCCCTCGGTCACCAGCTTGAAGTGGTGGATCAGCGACTCCATCGACTGACCCATGATCTTCGCGACGTGCTCCAGCGAGTTGCCCATGCCGTCCACGCCGATGGCCAACTGCGCCGGCCAGGCGATCTTGCGGTCGGCGACCATCACCGGGCCCGGGCGGAGCCGTTCGAGTGCCTGCTCGACCAGCTTCATCGACTCCCGGATCTCGGCGAGCCGGACCTGGTAGCGACCCCAGACGTCACCGTCGGGGTGGGTCGGCACGTCGAACTCGTACGTCTCGTAGCCGCAGTACGGCATCGTCTTGCGCAGGTCCCAGGCGAGGCCGGCGGAACGCAGCACCGGGCCGGTGATGCCGAGGGCCACGCAGCCGGTGACGTCCAGCACCGCGACGCCCTTCGTCCGCTCGGTCCAGATCGGCTGGCCGGAGAGCAGGTCCTCATACTCCTTGAGCTTCTTCGGCATCATCTTGAGGAAGTCGCGGATCTTGACGATCGCCTCGTCCGGCACGTCCTGCGCCACACCGCCCGGCCGGACGTACGCGTGGTTCATCCGCAGACCGGTGATGGTCTCGAAGATGTCGAGGATGTACTCCCGCTCGCGGAAGCCGTACAGCATGATCGAGATCGCGCCCAGCTCCATGCCGGTGGTGGCCAGCCAGACCAGGTGCGACGAGATCCGGTTGAGCTCCATCATCAGCACGCGGATCGTGGTGGCCCGCTCGGTGATGTCGTCGGTGATGCCGAGCAGCTTCTCGACCGCGAGGGCGTACGCCGTCTCGTTGAAGATCGGGGCGAGGTAGTCCATCCGGGTCACGAACGTCGAACCCTGGACCCAGTTGCGGTATTCGAGGTTCTTCTCGATGCCGGTGTGCAGGTAGCCGACGACAGAGCGGGCCTCGCGGACCGTCTCGCCCTCCAGCTCCAGGATCAGCCGCAGCACCCCGTGCGTGGACGGGTGCTGCGGACCCATGTTGACGATGATCCGCTCGTCGTTGATCGGGTCGGTGCCCGCGACGATCGTGTCCCAGTCTCCACCGGTGACGGTGAAGACCCGACCCTCGTCGGTCTCACGCTCGCTGGCGTAGTTCGACGTAGCGCTCACTGTGCCGGCCCTCCGATCGCGACTGCGGGGCTCCGCTCCGCTGCACTCCTCGCGCTCACTGGTACGACCTCCGCTCGTTCGGCGGCTGGATCTCCGCGCCCTTGTACTCGACGGGGACGCCGCCGAGCGGGTAGTCCTTGCGCTGCGGGTGGCCCTCCCAGTCGTCTGGCATCAGGATCCGGGTCAGGCTGGGGTGGCCGTCGAAGACGATGCCGAACATGTCGTACGCCTCCCGCTCCTGCCAGTCGGCGGTCGGGTAGATGGCGGTCACGCTCGGCAGGTTCGGGGCCTCGACGGAGACCGCGGCCTCCAGCCGGACCCGCCGCCGGTACGTCATCGAGGTGAGCAGGTAGACCACGTGCAGGCGGCGTTCGTCGGCGCCCAGGTAGTCCGCACCGGACACCGAGGAGCACAGCTCGAAGCGCAGCGCCAGGTCGTCCCGCATCACCTGGCAGACCTCGGCGATGCGTTCCGGGCGTACGTGCAGGGTCAGCTCACCCCGGTCGACCACGACCTTCTCGATCGCGTCACCGAAGGCCGGGTACGCCTCCTCCAGCGCGTCGCGGACCTCGTCGAAGTAGCCCCCGTACGGCCGGGACGCCTCCTCGATGGGCTGGCGCTGGCGGACCAGGCCGCCGTAACCGGACACGTCGCCGGTGCCCTGGTTGCCGAACATCCCGCGACCGGCCGGGCTGGACGGCGGGAGCTCGGCGGGTGCACCACTCGTGGCGCCGGCCGGCACCACCGGCAGCGGTACGCCGCCGTCGTTTGGCTTGTCCGTGGGTGACGTCATTTCGGGCCTGCCTGCGGGTGGAGGTGGTTCTGAGCGTTCATCCAGTTCTCGATGCGCAGCTGCTCCTCGCGGCCCTCGCGGACCGCCCGGGTCCACTCGGCGCGGCGGGCCTTGTCGCTGCGGTACGAGGAGGGCATCGAGCCGTAGGGCACGATCGGAACATCGCCACGCTCCTGGCGGGCGGCGAGCATCTTCCGACCGTTCGGGCCCAGCGGCTCGTACATGATCTTCTCGCGGAGCTTGAGGATCGCGTCGATGAGCATCTCCGGCCGGGGCGGACAGCCGGGCAGGTACATGTCGACGGGCACCACGTGGTCGACGCCCTGCACGATCGCGTAGTTGTTGAACATGCCGCCGCTGCTGGCGCAGACGCCCATCGAGAGCACCCAGCGCGGCTCGGCCATCTGGTCGTAGATCTGGCGCAGCACCGGGGCCATCTTCTGACTCACCCGGCCGGCCACGATCATCAGGTCGGCCTGCCGGGGCGACGCCCGGAAGACCTCCATGCCCCAGCGGCCCATGTCGTAGTGCGGACCACCGGCGGCCATCATCTCGATGGCGCAGCAGGCCAGGCCGAAGGTGGCGCCCCACACGGACGACTTCCGAGACCAGTTGACCAGCTTCTCCACCGAGGTGAGCAGGACGCCGGCGGGAAGCTTCTCCTCGATGCCCATCTGACGTTCCTTCCTCAGTCCCAGTCCAGGCCGCCGCGCCGCCACACGTAGGCGTACGCAACGAAGACCGCGACGATGAACAGGACCATCTCCACGAAGCCGAAGATCGGCAGAGCGTCGAACGAGACCGCCCAGGGGTAGAGGAAGATGATCTCGATGTCGAAGACGATGAAGAGCATCGCCGTCAGGTAGAACTTGATCGGGAACCGCCCGCCGCCGACCGGCTGCGGGCTGGGCTCGATGCCGCACTCGTAAGCCTCGAGTTTGGCCTTGTTGTAGCGACGGGGACCGGCGAAGCGGGCGGCGCCGACGGAAAACAGCGAGAACGCCGCGGCGAGGGCGAACAGCCCGATGATCGGTGCGTAAGGCGAGAGCGACATCGTTTTCTCCTGCTCGTCCTTCCCTGCCCTCGGTGCTTGACGAAAATCACACTATTCACGTCCCTCGCAGTGGCAGTCGGCGGGGGTCGATCTTTGTCAGCGTCGGGGCCGTGACCAGCACCGATGCCGTCCTACTTATACGGCTGGGGCGGCCTTCGTCATCGCGTTGATGACCCGATCCATCGCGTCCCCGCCACGCGGGTCGGTCAGGTTGGCCAACAACTTGAGGACGAAACGCATCAGCGTCGGGTGCGGCATGCCGTGTTTGGTGGCGATCCGCATGATCTCGGGGCGGCCGATCAGTTTCACGAAGATGCCGCCCAACCGGTAGTAGCCGCCGAGCCGGGCCTTCAGCTCGTTCGGGTACGCCATCAGCGCGCGCTCGCGTTCCGGGCCGGCCGGCCGGGCGAGGGCCTGGACCATGGCCTCCGCGGCCAACTCGCCGGACTCCATCGCGTACGCGATGCCCTCGCCGTTGAACGGGTTGACCATGCCGCCCGAGTCGCCGACCAGCAGCACGCCCCGCGTGTAGTGGGGCACCCGGTTGAAGCCCATCGGCAGCGCGGCACCGAGGATCGGACCGTCGGCGTTTGTCTCGTCGGTCATCCCCCAGTCTTCCGGGGTGTTGGCGAGCCAGTCGGTGAGCAGCCGGCGGTAGTTGGTCTTGCCGAACGCCGACGACGAGTTGAGCACGCCGAGGCCGACGTTGACCCGGCCGTCACCGAGGCCGAAGATCCAGCCGTACCCGGGCAGCAGGTTGTCGCCGCTGTCCTTGCTGCGCAGCTCCAGCCAGGACTCCAGGTAGTTGTCGTCGGCCTTGGCCGGCGAGCGGTAGTAGCGGCGGACGGCCACGCCGATCGGCCGGTCCTCCCGCTTGGCCAACCCGAGCGCGAGCGGGAACCGGCCGGAGACGCCGTCCGCCGCGACGACGAGCGGGGCGTGGAAGGTGGTGGGCTCCTTGTCCGGCCCGACCTCCGCCTCGACGCCAGTCACGCGGCCGTCGCCGTCGAGCACCGGGCCCAGCACGTTGACGCTGGTCCGCAGCTTCGCGCCGGCGGCCACCGCACGCTGGGCGAGCAGGTCGTCGAAGTCCAGGCGCGTGCGCACCAGGCCGTAGTTGGGGAAGCTGGCCAGCTCCGGCCAGTCCAGTTCGAGGCGCACCCCGCCGCCGATGACCCGCAGACCCCGGTTGTGCAGCCAGCCCGCCTCGGGCGAGGTGTCCACACCCATCCGGATGAGCTGGCGCACCGCGCGCGGGGTCAACCCGTCGCCGCAGACCTTCTCCCGGGGGAACTCGGTCTTCTCCAACAACAGCACCCGTACGCCGTGCCGGGCCAGGTGGTACGCAGTCGCTGATCCACCGGGACCGGCGCCCACGACAATGACGTCGGCGTCGTGTTCCACCGCGGTCATTCGCGCCTCCTCCCGCACGCTCGTGAAATGCTTCACAAGCCAGACGGGACGAGTGTATGACCGGCGTCATACCAGCGCAGGATCAGGGGTACCTAACTCGCCGATGTGACAGCCGATGACCGTCCACAGCGGTCGGGTGTCAGGCCGGGCTGGAGGCGTCCAAGCCCGCGTCGACCCGGATCGCCTCCGGCAGATGTTCGCGGAGCGCCCCACCCGCAGCCCGGTCCAGTGCCGCCAACACCTCGGCGACGACCTGCCGGACCTCCACCGGGTCGGCCCCGGCCAACTGGCGCAACTGGGCGATGAGTTCGGCCGCGTCGTCGTCGGTGGCGGCCACCGGGTCCGCCGGGTCTGCTCCGGTCATGCGATCGAGCGTACGGGGCAAAGTGGACTAAAAGCCGATATTACCGGAACCTGAATAATGTCCGTGCCGCTCAATGCGGTCCGTCAGCTACTCGCGGATCCCCCGGTGCAGGGCCACCACGCCACCGGTCAGGTTGCGCCACGCCACACGTCCCCACCCGGCCGCGGCCACCCGCCCAGCCAGCGCGGACTGCGCCGGCCAGGCCCGGACCGACTCGGCGAGATAGACGTACGCCTCGGGGTTGCTCGACACCGTGCGGGCCACCGCCGGCAGCGACCGCATCAGGTACGACAGGTAGACCGTCCGGAAGACCGGGTTGACCGGGGTGCTGAACTCGCAGACCACCAACCGGCCACCCGGCCGGGTCACCCGGGCCAACTCACGCAGCGCCGCGTCGGTGTCGTTGACGTTGCGCAGCGCGAAGGAGATGGTCACCGCGTCGAAGCTGGCGTCGGCGAACGGCAGGCGCAGCGCGTCTCCGGCCAGCAGCGGCACCTCGGGCCGGGCCCGCTTGCCGGTGTGCAGCATGCCCAACGACAGGTCGACCCCGACCGCGTACGCCCCGGACTGGGCCAGCTCCCGCGTCGAGACACCGGTGCCCGCCCCCACGTCCAGCACCCGCTCGCCTGGTCGCAGCCCGAGCGCCGCCCGGGTGGCCCGGCGCCAGGAGCGGTCCTGACCCATCGAGATCACCGTGTTGGTCAGGTCGTAACGCTCTGCCACGCCGTCGAACATCGCGGCGACCTCGTGCGGCTGCTTGTCCAGACTGGCGCGCTGGCCCTGCGGGGTACGGCTCACCCCTCCACTCTGCCAGCCGCCCGCCAAGCGACTCTCGCTGGGTGGGCGGCACGCCCCGCGACGCTCGCTGGGTGGGCGGCACGCCCCGCCTACGCGAAAGGGCGGGGTGGTCGCCCACCCCGCCCTCGCGTCGTGCCCGCGTCCATGACGCCTCGGTCAGGACGCGCGTCGTCCTCGCACCCGTCGCGGTCGCGCCTCTTCTGCGCGCCGCTGGTCAGGCCACCGGTGTCAGTCGGTCGACTTCTCGTCGGCCGGCGACACCAGGACCACCTTGCGGCGACGGCTGAGCACCAGCAGCGCTCCGCCCACGAGCAGGATGATCACGCCGATCCCGCCGATCAGGCCGACCTGCACACCTGTCACGGGCAGGCCGCCACCGCCCGAGCCGCCACCGTCGGAACCGCCGCCGGCACCCGGCGAGACGGTCGTGCCCGGCGTCGTCGTACCGCTTGGGACCGGAGTCGGCGTGGCCGACGCGGTCGGGGTCTCGGTCGGGGTTGCCGTCGCGGTCGGCGTCGGAGTGACAGTCGGCGTGTCCGTCGGGGTAGCCGTCGGGGTCGGGGTCGGCGACTCGGTCGGGGTGACCGTCGGCGTCGGAGTCGGCGTCTCGGTCGGAGTCGGCGTCTCGGTCGGGGTGACCGTCGGCGTCGGAGTCGGCGACTCGGTCGGCGTAGCCGTCGGAGTCGGCGTCTCGGTCGGGGTGACCGTCGGCGTCGGAGTCGGCGACTCGGTCGGCGTAGCCGTCGGCGTCGGCGATTCCGTCGGGGTGACCGTCGGCGTCGGAGTCGGCGTCTCGGTCGGGGTGACGGTTGGCGTGGGTGTTGGCGTCGGGTCCTCGGCCTGGTCGACGAAGACGTCGAAGATCGCCTGGTTGTCGCCCTCGTCGACCTCGCTGAAGGTCTTGCGCTGAGCGGTGTTGGCCCGCTTCGGCTGCTCCTCGGGCTTGCCGGCTGCTACGTCGAGACCCTGCGCAACCAGCTCGCCGACCCGCAGCACCGGCTCGGTGACGTCCTTACCGACTGTCACCTTGATGTCCGCCGTGTAGTAGTCACCGGGCCGGATCACCGCGCCGTCGTCCTGACAGAGCGCCTGCGCGACACCGAAGGACTGCTGCGTGCACGTGTCCGGCAGGGTGTCGAAGGTGACGCCCGCCGGGAGGGTGAGCACGTAGGCGAGGCCGGTGGCCTTGCGGCTGCCGTCGTTGTAGACCGCCCAGTCGACAGGCACAGTCTCGCCCGGCCGCACCGGCCGAAGGTCCGGGTCATCGCCGTTGACGCCGTTCACCACGACGTTCGCGTTGACGTCCTGCACCCAACTGGTCAGGTCGTACCCGGGCTCGGTGACGGTGATGTCGTGCTCGACCTTGTTGTCTTCCTTGTTGGGGTCCTCCGTGGCGGAACGGATGGTGACCACAAGCGTGCCGGCGGCGCCCTTACCACCGGTGGAGAAGATCGGAATGCCGAAGTCCTCGCTGGTGCCGGCGGCCAGGTCGCCGAGGCGGCAGGTGAACTTCTTGCCGTTCACCCGGCAGCCGTCGGGCACCACGACCCGGACCTTGTTCGTCTTCAGCCTGCTGGTGTCCACTGTGTAACTGACACCCTTGGCGTCTTCCTCGCTCCGGGTGTTGTCGACGGTGAACTTGAACGGCTTGCTCTTGGCCTCCGTGACGCCCTTGGCCAGGTTGTAGCTGAGCGGCACCAGGGCCAGGTCGGCCTGCTCGGCCGCCAGCACTGGGGCGGCCACGGCGGCGATGCCGCCGGCCGCGAGCAGCGCCACGACACTGGCGCGCACCAGCGTCGAGCGGTGGAACGCTGTCATCAGTCCCCCGGGGGTAGGGAAGAAAGAATGGTTGCGGAACGAGCGGACGCTATCGGAGGCCGATCTTCCACGCCAGCAGGCGGACCCGTTTTCATCCGTCCGGCCCCAGCTGGGCAGACAGTACGGGCGGGATGGTCACCCATCCCGCCCGTACTGCCGTGCGTTATATGAACGACCCGCAGCGGGCCGATGGAGGACAGCCCCGTCTGGCGACGGTGGTCACGGATATGAGCCGGGACGCTAGCGGCCGACGATCATCTCCACCAGCCCCGCACCGGACAGCCTGACGCTGCGGCGGCGGGGACCACCCGTACCGCCGGGGGGTGATCCGGCGGGAGCATGAGCGTCGATCAGCCGAACGGCCGGGTGCCGAGGTGGCCGTGGCCGTGGCCGTCGCGAAGCAGACGGCGCGTCAGTTGACGTCCACCAGAGGCAGGGATCGGCCCGCGCCGCCACCGGGCAGCGCGATCGAGGAGAAGTGCGAGACCACCCGCTCGTCGGTCGGGTCGTCGGCAGGAGTGTGGTGCACGGCGAGCCGGTTGTAGAGGGTGTCGCGCTGGGCGGGGATCCGGTCCGCCGAACGGATCATGCCGATCAGCTCGTGCAGGTTGGAGCGGTGCCGCGCACCGGCGGAGGAGATGACGTTCTCCTCCAGCATGATCGAGCCGAGGTCGTCCACGCCCATGTGCAGCGAGAGCTGCCCGACGTCCTTGCCGGTGGTCAACCAGGACGCCTGCAGGTGCGGCACGGTCTCGAAGAAGAGCCGGGCCACCGCGACGAGCCGCAGGTATTCCAGGGTGGTCGCCTGGGTGCGGCCCTTCAGGTGGTTGTTCTCCGCCTGGTACGTCCACGGGATGAAGGACCGGAAACCGCGGGTGCGGTCCTGTACGTCCCGGATCATGCGCAGGTGCTCGATCCGCTCGGCGTGCGTCTCGCCGGTGCCCATCATCATGGTGGCGGTCGACTCGATGCCCTGCCGGTGGGCCAGCTCCATGACCTCCAGCCAGCGCTCGCCCGACTCCTTCAGGGGCGCGATGGCCTTGCGGGGCCGCTCGGGAAGCATCTCCGCGCCGGCGCCGGCGATCGAGTCCAGGCCGGCGGTCTTGATCCGGGCGATGGCCTCGTCCAGGCTCACCCCGGAGACCTTGGCCATGTGCAGGATCTCGCTGGGGCCGATCGAGTGGATGACCAGCTGCGGGTACGCCTGCTTGACCGAGGAGAACAACTCCTCGTAGTACTCCACGCCGTAGTCCGGGTGGTGCCCGCCCTGGAGCATCACCTGGGTGGCGCCCAGCTCGACCGCCTCGCCGCACCGGCGCAGGATCTCCTCGGTCGGGTGGGTCCACCCTTCCTTGTGCTTGGGCGCCCGGTAGAACGCGCAGAACTTACACGCCGTCACGCAGACGTTCGTGTAGTTGATGTTGCGATCGATCAGGTACGTGACGACGTTGTCCGGGTAGCGCCGCCGACGCACCGCGTCCGCCGCCTCGCCCAACGCGTGGAAGGGCGCCTCGGTGTAGAGCAGCAGCGCCTCGTCGGGCGTGATCCGCCCGCCGTCCGCGCCGCGCTGCAGGATGTCGTCGATCTCCCGGCTCACCGTCACCCCCCGAGCCTACGCCGACGATGCTCCCCTTCCGGGAGGGGTCTTCATGGCTGCTGCACCCTTCCGCGATCTTGCACTTGCTGTCGCGACATAGGGGGCATTGCGCGCATCTTGGCGACCGAAACTGCAAGATCGGCGCGGGCGGGGCGACCCCGCCTCGGTCACCGAGCTTGGCGCCCCGCCCGAGGCACGGCCTCAACGAAACGGGACCAAACCGACAGGTCAAAGGCCAGGACCGGGCCGGCCGGGTCCTTCGAGTCGCGTACGGCGATCGCGTGGGTCAGCTCGGCGACCTCGACGCAGTTGGCATTGGTGCCACTACGGCTGGACTTGCGCCAGGTCGCGCCGGACAGCTCCGGAGTGATCATCAGGGGCTCACTCTCGCTCGTGCTCCGTTGCGACCCGCGCAACGAACTCCACCGAATCGACGGGGCTCAGCGCCACCTCGGCCAGCCTATCGGCCTCCCGCCGGAAGTGCGCCACCTGCGGCGGCTCCTCCAGGAACAGCCCGGCCAACTTGTGGTCCAGACAGACCACCGCCCGGTTGCGGGGAAAGTCGAAGAGCGCGAACGACCCATCCAGCCCGGTGTGCCCGCCGACCGCCAGCGGCACCACCTGCAAGGTCACGTTCGGCCGTTCCGCGGCATCGATCAGGTGCCGAAGCTGACGGGCCATCACCCGGTGGCCGCCGAGCACCCGGCGCAACACCACCTCGTCGAGCAGAGCGTGCAGCGACGGCGGCGTGGCGCGGGTGAGAATCGCCTGCCGGCCCAACCGGGCCGCCACCCGCCCCTGCGCCTCGTCATCCGCGATGCCACCACTGCGCATCAGCGCCTGGGTGTAGTCCGGAATCTGCAACAGGCCCGGCACCAGCAACGGCTCCCAGTTCACGATGCTGGTCGCCTCGGCCTCCAACCGGATCAGCGTCCGGGACTCGTCGGACAGGCCGCCGATCGCCTCCCACCACCCGGACTCGGCCGACCGATCGGCCATTCCGAGCAGGCGTTTGCGCTCGTCCCCGGTCACGCCATAGATCACCAGCAGCGACGCGACATCCGCGGCCTGGATGCCCTGGATGCCGGTCTCCATCCGGGACAGTTTGGACGGCTGCCAGCCCAGCCGGATGGCCACCCGACGCAAAGGCAGCTTGCGCGCCTCCCGCAGCTCGCGTAACTCACCGCCGAGCCCTCGACCGACGACCGTGGGTTGACTGGCCTTGGGCATCCCTGATCCTCCGCGTCGACTCTCGTCACACCATCACGCTGACGGCATGAACTCGTCGCGTTGAGTATTGACTTGATCTCAGCAACCCGCAACCATCGCAAGCAACGTTGCTGAATCCCGTTCCCCACCCCCGGAGGTTGCGATGCCCATCTGGACCCAACAGCCCGCCTGGCTGCGACCTTACGATCCAGCCGATTCACCCGGGCCGATCCCGTCGGTGATCGCTCACTTCCGGCGGCACGGACGGGAGGAGAAGCCGACACCGACCGAGGCGGAGCGAGAGGCGAGCCGCTACACAGTGGTGCTGGTGCCACCCGAGGCCGCCGTAGCGCTTGGCGACGACCGAGGCGAGGTCGGCCTGCAACTGTTCCGTGACGACGACTGGGACCACTACCCGGCCCATCTCGACGAGGCAGTCAAGTTAATCGAGGAGGCGTGCGGCGAACGGGTCTCCCTCGTCGAGCACCGCTCCGACCTCACCTACTGGACCGCACACGTCCGCCCCAACGACTGAGCCTCAGCGCGCTCGGACACCAAAACGCACCCTCGGCGCACTCAGGTAGGCCAAAACGTCAGTTCTTGACGCCTGAAGCTACAAGAGCGGGTATTGTAATGGCTGTTCCGGGGATTAGGAGTTGAGCTAGAGGATGCTGCTGCGCTTCCGGGTGACGAACTTCGCCTCCCTCCGCGACGAGGCCGAGCTGAGCCTCATCGCCGCCGACGAGCACCCGGACCTCGCCGTCCGGCCGGTGCCGCGGGAGAAACTGTCCGCTCTGCCTGTGGCAGGCATCTTCGGCCCCAACGCCTCAGGCAAGTCCAACATCGTCAAGGCCCTCGGCTTTGCGCGCGACGCGGTTCGACTATCTCACCAGCGTTGGCTACCGGAAGAACCGATCCCGGGTCGCTGGCCCTTCCGGCTCGACCACGAGAGCGGGAACCTGCCGAGCGAGTTCGTCTTCGACTTCGTCGTCGAGAACGTCAGGTACGAGTTCGGCTTCTCGCTGGACGACGAGGTAATCCGACAGGAGTGGCTGTATGCCTTCCCGAAGGGCCGGCGGCAGATCTACCTTGAGCGCGACGGCGCCTCACTGCACTTCGGGAACAACTTGACCGGCCCGCGCGAGCTGATCGCGGAGACTGTCCGACCAAACAGCCTCTTCCTCTCCGCGGCAGCCACGCTGAACCACCCACAGTTGAGCAAGATCTACCGCTGGTTCAGTCCTCGTCAGATGGTCGCCTCGGGCGATGTGTCGATCGCTCGACCTCCACACGTCCTACCAGACGATCGAATGCTCGCGCTCCTCCGATTCGCGGATCTGGGCATCGTCGGCGCGGCGCTCGTTCAGCGAGAGTCAGAGGCTGGCACTGGCCCAACAGAGCCGCAGATTGAGCTTGTGCACTCGGCGCACACCGAGGACGGGAAAGCAGCTTTGCCTTGGCAGTGGGAGTCAGCCGGCACCCGCAGTTGGTTCGATCTTCTGCAACTGGCGGTGCGGGCACTCGACGCCGGTGGGCTACTGGCCGTCGACGACCTTGGTAGCGAGCTGCATCCGCTCCTCACGACCGAACTGATTCGCCTCTTCCACGAGCCGGACACCAACCCGCACGGCGCACAGCTCATCTTCAACAGTCACGATGTCGGGCTCCTCGGCCGCCACCGTAATCTCCGACTCAGCCGGGACCAGATCTGGCTCACCGAGAAGGACAGCGGCGGCGCGACGCGGCTCTACCCCCTCAGCGAGTTTCGGGTACGCGGTGGCCTCGACGACGTCGAGGGCAGGTACCTGAAGGGCCGCTACGGTGCCGTGCCCTTCCTGGACCACGAGGTGCTGGATCTCCTCGCTCCGCCGACGCGTGCTGCCTGAGAACACCAGCCGAAAACTTTAACTCGCAGACACTGGCAATTGAAGTCTGGTGTCTTGGTGGCTAGAGTTTGTTTATGCCCCGTGTCGTGCGCTACTTCTCGGCCGCCCGCTGATGGCCCGCCCTGGCAAGCCGCTGCGCCGCCAGCCCGGAAAACGACAGGAGCGCAAGACTTACCTGGTCTGCTCCGAAGGCGAGAACACCGAGACGCTGTACTTCAAGGGCCTGCGCCGCGAGCTACGGGCGGGCAATGTGCGGATCGAAGTCTTCTCCGGCCGCGGCGAGCCGTACGGCGTTGTCGAGAAGGCCGTCGCGGAGACCAACCGGGCCGCCGCCCAGGGTGACGGTTACGACGAGGTCTGGTGCGTCTTCGACGTTGAAGCTCCAGAAGCACACGCCCGCCTCGGCGCGGCAGTCGCACTGGCCGCGCGGAACGGCATCAACTGCGCTATTTCCAATCCCTGCTTCGAGGTCTACCTCCTTCTTCATTACGAGGAGCTGTCCTACCTGACGTCCGACGAGGCGTGCCGCCGACTGGAACGGCACCCGTGTGGTTATCGCCGACGCGGCAAGCTCTTGGACTTCGAAATGCTCAAAGCGGGCCGTCCTGACGCGTTCCGTCGGGCGGCGCGACTGGACAGGCTGAGCGCAGGCCTGCCGCTAGCCGACCGGAACCCCTCGACCTCGGTGCCAGGCCTGGTGGCCACGTTGGAGTCCGACGCCGCCACCAACACGTTTCCCCAAAGAACTGCCTGAGGAGCACACCGTGCCGATGCACAAGATCGAAATCGACGACCAGGTGTACGCCCTGCTTCAGCAGCACGCGGAGCCCTTCGTCGATCGGGAGAACGACGTGCTCCGCCGGTTGCTGGGGCTCGACCTCGGCCCCGAGAAAGCGAAGGAAGATCGGCGGCCGGGCGGAGACCTTATGGGTCTAATCGAAGCCAAGCTGCTGATCCCAGGCGACGAACTCATCCACGTTCAGTCACGGAAGGGCAGGACACACCGAGCGGTGGTCACCACAGATGGGCACCTTCGCCTTCCCGACGGGTCCACCTACGCGAAGCCTTCGCCAGCGCTGAAGGCGTGCGTCGGCCACGACATCAACGGCTGGGGGCAGTGGACCCACGTCCGGAGCGATAAGCCACTTCAGGCGCTCCGCCAGAAGCTCCTGCACGGGTCTGAGTAAGTCACGCGTCGTAGTCGATGGTGAGCTTGTCGGTGGTCGGGCTGGACTGGCAGGTCAGCACATAGCCGGCGGCCAGTTCGTCGGGCTCCAGCGCGTAGTTGCGGGCCATCGTGACCGAGCCGTCGACGACCTTCGCCTTGCAGGTCGAGCAGACACCGCCCTTGCAGGCGTACGGCAGCTCGCCCCGCACCTTCAGCGCGGCGTCCAGCACCCGTTCCTCGCGGCCCATGGTGAAGCTCGACGACCGGCCGTCCAGCACGATGGTGACCTCGGCCCCGGCGCCCGCCTGGTCGGCGGGTCGGCGCACCGGCTCCGGTGGCGTGTCGACGTGGAACAGCTCGGTGTGCACCGCCGACTCGGGCAGCCCGTGTGCGGTCAGCACGTCCCGGACGTCGACCACCATGGCGTACGGGCCGCAGAGGAACCACTCCTCGATCAGGTCGCCCGGCACGATGGTGCCCAGCAGCCGGCCCAGCCGCTCGGCGTCGATCCGACCGGAGAGCAGCGGCGACTCGCCCTGTTCCCGGGAGAGGACGTGCACCAGGTGCAGCCGGGTGGGATAGCGGTCCTTCAGGTCGGCCAACTCCTCGGCGAACATCACGGTGTTCGCCGTGCGGTTGCCGTACACCAGTGTGAAGGTGCTGGCCGGCTCGACGGCCAGGGCTGTCGCGACGAGCGCGAGCACCGGGGTGATGCCGGAGCCGGCGACTACCGCGCCGTAGTGCCGCGCGCGGTCCGGCGCGAACGCCGTGGTGAAGGTGCCCAGCGGCGGCAGCACCTCGACCGTGTCGCCACTTCGCAGCGCCCCGCAGGCGAACGCCGAGAAGGCGCCGCCGGGGATCTCCCGCACCCCGATCCGCAACCGGCCGCGCCGGGCCAGGTCGTCGGGGGTGGAGCAGATCGAGTACGACCGGCGCACGTCCGCGCCGTCCGCCGCGGCTCCGCCGGGAAGACGCACGGTGAGGTGCTGGCCCGCGCGGAACGCGAAGGTCTCCCGCAGTTCCTCGGGTACGGCGAAGGTCACCACCACGGAGTCGTCGGTGAGCCGGTCGACGGCGGCGACGGACAGCGGGTGGAAGACCGGCCGGCGGCGAACCGGGCGGGTGATGGTGACAGTCACAGCGCCTTCAGGTGGTCGAAGGGTTCGGAGCAGGAACGGCACCGCCACAGCGCCTTGCACGCGGTGGAGCCGAACCGGCTGACCTGCTCGGTCTCCGGCGAGCCGCACTGCGGGCAGCGGACCGCGAGCGTCAGCGACACGACGCCGGCGGTGGGCACCGGGGCCGGCGGGGCGATCCCGGCGGCGGCGAGCTTGGCCCGCCCACCCTTGGAGATCCAGTCGGTGCTCCACGGTGGGCTGTAGACGGTCTGGACCTTCACGTCCGGGTGGCCGGCGGCGGTGAGCGCGCGGCGGATGTCGGCCCGGATCACGTCCATCGCCGGGCAGCCGGTGTAGGTCGGGGTGATGGTGACGGTGACCCGGCCACTGGCCGGATCCTCCTCGACCGCCCGCAGGATGCCCAGCTCGTCGATGGTGATGACCCGGATCTCCGGGTCCACCACCGACGCGACCGCGTCTCTGGGGTTCACTGTGCCACTCGCGTTCGCGACTGCGGGGCTCCGCTGCGCTGCACTCCTCGCGCTCACCAGTTCGCTCCGGGGTGGGCCCGGTGCAGCACCTGCATCTCAGCGAGCAGGTAGGCCAGGTGCTCGGTGTGCACACCGGCCCGCCCGCCGGCCGGGGCCCAGGCACTGTCCGGCCGGGTGAGCGTCGCCTCGGCCAGCACCGGGCCGACGACCTCGTCGAACGCCGGCCGCACTGTGGCCGGGTCGACAGGCGCCGACGGGTCTGCGGCGAACAGCTCATGGGTGTACGGCCACACCTGGTCGACGGCCGTCTGCATCCGACGATGCGACTCCTCGGTGCCGTCACCGAGCCGCTTCACCCACAGCGCGCCGTGGTCCAGGTGGTACGCCGACTCCTTGCGCGCCTTCGCGCCGATGGCGGCCAACCGCTCGTCCGCGCAGCCGGCCAGCGCCGTGTAGAGCGGCAGCTGGTAGGCCGCCAGGAAGAACAGCTTCGCCATCGTCACCGCGAAGTCGCCGTTGGGCAGCTCGACCAGTAGCGCGTTGCGGAACTCGCGGTCGTCGCGCAGGTACGCCAACGCGTCCTCGTCGCGGCCGGCGCCTTCCAACTCGCCCGCGTACGACAGCAGCAGGCGCGCCGCGCCGAGCTGGTCGAGGGCGATGTTGGCCAGCGCGATGTCCTCTTCCATCTCCGGTGCGCGGGTGGCCCACTCGGCCAGCCGCTGGGCCGCGACCAACGCGTCGTCGGCGAGCGAGAGGGTGTAGTCGAAGGGCCCGTTCACAGGTGCGCCACCCCGTCCGGCACCTCGTAGAAGGTGGGATGGCGGTAGACCTTGTCGGCTGCCGGGTCGAAGAAGGCGTCCTTCTCGTCCGGGCTGGACGCGGTGATCGCGCCGGCCGGCACCACCCAGATCGACACGCCCTCCTGGCGGCGGGTGTAGAGGTCGCGGGCGTTGTGCAGCGCGAGCTCGGCGTCGGGGGCGTGCAGGCTGCCGACGTGCGTGTGCGACAGCCCGCGCCGGGCCCGCACGAAGACCTCCCACAGAGGCGAATGACTCGTCATGCCGGGTTGCTCGGCTTGCTCGCTACGCTCGCTCACGCGGCCACCGTCTCCTTCTGTCCCGCCCGCTTCGCGGCGTACGCCGCGGCGGCCTCGCGTACCCAGGTGCCGTCGGCGTGCGCGGCCCGGCGGTGGGCGATCCGCTCGCGGTTGCACGGACCGTCGCCGGAGATCACCCGCATCAGCTCGTCATAGTCCGGCTGGGTGTAGTCGTACGCCTGTCGCTCGTCGTTCCAGCGCAGGTCGGCGTCGGGGATGCGCAGCCCGAGGATCTCGGCCTGCTGGACGCACATGTCGACGAAGCGTTGCCGCAGGTCGTCGTTCGAGAAACGCTTGATCTTCCAGGCCATCGACTGGGTGGAGTGCGTGGAGTCGCCGTCCGGCGGGCCGAACATGGCCAGCGACGGGTACCACCATCGGTCCACCGCGTCCTGGGCCATCGCCCGCTGCGCGGGGGTGCCGTGCCCCAGGGTGTGCAGGATCTCGTACCCCTGCCGTTGGTGGAACGACTCCTCCTTGCAGACCCGGATCATCGCGCGGGCGTACGGGCCGTAGGAGCAACGGCAGAGCGGCACCTGGTTGACGATCGCCGCGCCGTCCACCAACCATCCGACGGCGCCGACGTCGGCCCAGCTGAGAGTGGGGTAGTTGAAGATCGAGCTGTACTTCTGGCGGCCGTCGAGCAGCAGCTGGACCAGCTCGTCGCGGCTGATGCCGAGGGTCTCGGCGGCGGCGTAGAGGTAGAGGCCGTGACCCGCCTCGTCCTGCACCTTGGCCAACAGGATCGCCTTGCGCTTGAGCGACGGCGCCCGACTGATCCAGTTCCCCTCCGGCTGCATGCCGATGATTTCGGAGTGGGCGTGCTGGGCGATCTGCCGGATCAGCGTCCGCCGGTACGCGTCGGGCATCCAGTCGCGGGGTTCGATCTTCTGCTCGGCGTCGACCACCTCGGCGAAGTACGCCGCCAGGTCCTCGTCCGGCGCGGGGCCGCCACGCCGCCCGCGCGCCGCCGCTGCTCGCAGCTCTGCCTCGGCGGCCTCGACCTCGCCCAGCAGGCCGCCGGGCGCCTCGTCCGGGGTGCCGTTCGGGGCGGAGAAGTCGTTGCCATACATGACGCTAAGTGTTACAGCTTGCGCCTCGTTGCACCAGGGGGTGTAACAGAAATCCGAGCATCCCATCCGTAATCGAATGACTGCTTTGTGCTACCTGGACGTCGTTCTGTCGTCGTGACTTAGGCCACGAAACAAAGATGAATCCCTGCAAAAACCTCATACCGGGCCCATATCCCGCCTTTATCGCAGGTTGCCTAGTGTCGAACCCTGGCGGTCGGCCGGTCCGGACGTAGACTTCTGCCGGACAACCGATCGGCTGCCGACATCGACGTCTCCACAGAGGCCACCTCCCCCGGCCTCGGCGATCGCACCGATTCGTCCCGACGACAAGCCGGTCCCCCCGGCCCTGACACCTGGAGTTCACCCACTCATGCGATCTCGCGTGACCCTGGTGCTCGCCATCACGGCGGTCGTGCTCGGCGGCGTCCTACTGGTCCCCACCGCGTACGCCCGACTCGCCAGTGACGACAGCGGCGGAGGCGGCGGAGGCGGTACGTCGAGCGTCGCCGCTCCCGCACCCGCCCCACCACCGCCACCCACCCTGGCGGCAGGCCCGGTGTCGGTGAGCTTCAAGGGTGAGTTCTTCTCGTGGGCTCTGATGGATCGGAAGACCGGCAAGATCTCCGGGTCGCCGAACATGACCGCGACCAGCTCCACCGAATCGATGATCAAGGCATGGATCGTCTCCGACTACCTGCGACAGCTCGGCGACAAGGAGCCGTCCGCAGCGATGAAGGAGGCGGCTCGAGTCGCCATCGTCGACAGCAACGACGGGGCGGCCAACAAGGTCTACGCCGCCGCGGGAGGCTCGTACAAGGCTTCGTCCAGCAGCATCCCCGATCCGGTGATCCAGCGGGCGATCAAGATCTGCGGGCTGACCGACACCAAGCGCGGCAACGTCAAGCCGTACACCGGCTTCTGGAGCTTCACCCGGATGTCCCCCCGCGACGCGGTCCGGGTCGGCGACTGCATCGCCGACGGTAAGGCCGCCGGTCAGAAGTGGACCAAGTGGGTGTTGGACCAGATGAGCAAGGTCAAGGGCACCACCGCGGCCAAGGACCAGCGACCCTCGTCCGGCGGTGGCCGCTGGGGGATCATCGACGGTCTGCCCAAGTCGATCACCGCGCAGGGTCCGGTCAGCATCAAGAACGGGTGGACCCCCATCTACGGCGACGGCACCTGGCACGTCAACTGCCTCGCCGTCACGGGCAAGTGGAGCCTCGCGGTGATGCTGCGCTACCCGATCAGGACCGGTCTGGACTACGGCGCGAAGGTCTGCGCCAGTGTGGCCACCCAACTGGTCACCCCGCAGCCCGGAGCCGCGCTCAAGGTGCCGCAGCAGCCGGTCGGGAAGCTTTGATGGCCGGCAACCGTCGGGTCGACCGGCGCAACGGCGGCGAGGCGTCCCCGCTTCGGCTGATCGCCGTCGCTGTCATCCTGATCGGGCTGGTCCTGGTGTCGCTGCGGCTGCTGCCCGGGTCGCCGTTCGAGTCGTCCGCCGCGGCCAAGTGGGGTGACGCCGGCTCCGACACCAGCGACCGCCCCACCGGCGCCGGCACCGACCGCAGCGCCCGCCAGCCGTCCTCGCCGTCCCCGAGCCCCAGCCCGTCGCTGGAACCGCTGCCCTTCGTGGCCAAGGACCTCAAGCTGGACATCAAGGGCTGGTATTCCTGGAGCGTCCTCGACCGGCGAACCGGAAAGATCATCGGTTCGAAGAACATGGGCGAGACCAGCACGACCGCCTCGATGATCAAGGCATGGATCGTCGCCGACTACCTGCGTCGCGCGGCCGACGACGGCCAGACCCCGAGCGACGCGAAGCTCGCCGACGCGACACGGATCATCAGGGACAGCGACAACACCCGGGCCGAACAGTTCTACAACCAGGTCGACCGGGACGCCTCGATCAAGCGACTCATCTCCATGTGCAAGCTGACCGACAGCAGCGTCGCCCCCGACGGCGGCTGGAGCCGGACGGCGCTCTCCCCCCGGGACACCGCCCGGCTGGGCAACTGCATCGTCACCGGCACGGCCGCCGGGCCGAAGTGGACCAAGTGGCTGCTCAACGAGATGAAGCAGGTTCGCGGCGCCGGCGACTTCGGTATCCGCAAGGCATTCCCGGCCTCCGAGCAGAAGAAGATCGCCATCAAGAACGGGTGGATCGACCGGACAAAGGAGCAGGAGATGCACATCAACTGCCTGGCCATCGGTGACACCTGGACGATGGGCGTGATGGTCAAGTACCCGATCAACATGGGCTACGACTACGGCATGAAGAACTGCGAGAAGATCACCGAAGCGTTGCTCCGCCCCGGCACCTGAGCCGCGCAGGCTGACGCCGGCTGCGCTGGCCCCGGGGCCGGCGGTGTCAGCCGGCGAAGAACTCGGGGCCGCCGTCCGGCAGCGCCGGGGCCTCGCCGATCGCCGCCGCCCGCCGGGCCCACTCGCGCAGCCCGGCGACCTGCCGGTCGCCAAGGGAAAAGTCGAGGGTCCGGAAGTACGTGGCAAGCGTCTCCGCGTCGAAGGTCTCCCAGCGGGCCGCCGCCTCGGCGACCTGGTCCAGCTCCGCCAGGCAGAGGTCCCGCGAACGCAGGAATGCCTCGTGCACCTCCTTGACCAGGCCCGGGTGGGCGGCGGCGAAGTCGCGGCGGACCGCCCAGACGGCGAAGACCATCGGCAGCCCGGTCCACTCCCGCCACGCCTGCCCGAGGTCGGTGACAGTGAGGCCCTTCTGCGGTGCCTCGTAGTACGCCCGCAGCGCCACGTCGCCGATCAGCACGGCGGCGTCGGCCTCCAGCAGCATCTGGGTCAGATCCGGCGGGCAGCGGAAGTATTCGGGCCGCACGTCGTACTGCTCGGCGAGCAGCAGCTGCGCCAGCATGACCCCGGTCCGCGAGGTTGAACCGAGCGCCACCCGGGCGCCGTCCAGCTCGCCGAGGGGTCGGGTGGAGACCATGTTGACCGAGAGCACCGGCCCGTCGCTGCCCACCGCCAGGTCCGGCAGGAGCAGCAGCTCGTCGGCGTGCTTCAGGTATTCCAACAGCGTGATCGGGCCGATGTCGAGATCGCCGGCGACCAGCGCCGCGCTCAACCGGTCCGGCGAATCCTTGTGCAGGTCGACGTCGAGCAGGGCACCGGAGCGCATCAGACCCCAGTAGATGGGCAGGCAGTTCAGGAACTGGATGTGCCCGACCCGCGGGCGTGCGATGCGCTCAGCCATGGCCCGACCGTATCCCCGGCGGTTGGCTCCGGCTCGGCGGGCCGGCCCGGAGTGGCCAAGCCCGCACTTGACGACCGTCGTACCGCCCGGGTCACGACCGGCACGAACACCAGCACCACCAGCAGCCCGACCACACCGGCACCGGCGATCAGAGGCCGAGGCGGCACGGCCGCGAGCAACGCCCCGCCGATCAGGAAGCCCGCCATCGAGCCACCCTGCACCGCCGCGCCGTAGCTGGCGTACGCGCGAGCGCGCATCGCCTCCGGCACCCGGCGAGCGGTGAGCAGGTTGGCGAAGACGTTCTCGCCACCGTTGGCCGCACCTCCCACCAGCCAGAGCGGCACCAACACACCCGCCGCCGGCACCGTCGCCGCGAGCAACACCATCAGGCTGCACACGGCCAGAGTGGCCAGCACCCCACGCACCAACGCGCCATCGTCGTCGAGCCGCCTGGCGAGTCGTACGGCGAGCCAGGTCCCCGGCAGCATGCCGGCCATCCATGCGGCACTGACCAGGCCGTACGTGGTCGGTGAACCTCCCAACGTCTCCCGGATGAAGAAGACCTCGATCACGTTGATGCCGCCGATCGCCGCGATCACCACGGCGGTGCTCACCACCATGACGAGCATCAGCGGGTCGCGGTGCAGCCGCCAGCCGCTCTCCGTACCCCCGGCGGTTGGCACGCCGCCCGAGGCGGCCTGGCTGCTTGCGGCGGCCTGGCTGCTTGCGGGGGCCTGGCTGGTGGCGGGCTGGCGGCCGCCGCGTCGCGTCCGCAGCAGCAGGCCCGCGACCACGAGCGCCAGGTAGGTCGCGGCATCGAGAAGCAGCGGTACGCGGGTGCCGAACTGCCCCACCAACAGGCCGGCCAGCACCGGGCCGCCGAGCGCGCCGAGCGAGACGGCGGTCTGACTGATCGCGCTGGCCCGCGGCAGGTCGGCGGGACGGACCATCGCCGGCAGCAGCGCTGCCAGGCAGGGTTGGGTCACTGCGAGCCCGCAGGCCAGCAGGGTGACGAGCCCGACCACCAGGACCGGTTGCTCGACGACGGCGAGGAGCGCGCAGATCGCGGCCTGCGCGAACCCGATGGTCACCAGCAGGGTACGGCTGTCCATCCGGTCGGCGAGTCGACCCGCGAGTGGGGCGAGCACCACCAGGGGCAGGGTTGCGGCCAGCAGTAGCCCCGACACGGCCAGCCCGCCGGCACCGGCACCCTGGAGGGCCAGCGCCAGGGCGGTCGCCGCGAGGAAGTCCCCGCAGATCGTGGTGCCCCGAGCCGCGGCGGCGATCCAGACGTCCGCCCAGCGCGACTCTCCAGTTGTGAAGGACATACTTCGAAGATAATCCTTCACAACTGATCCATGCAACCCTGCCTATGCCAGCGGCACCGTCCGGTACTGCACAGCTACCGTGCGCGCCCCCGGCGGTGGATCACCCTGCCGCCGTCGTGGCTGGTACGGCCGGAGCAGCGCCAGCACCGCCTCGTTCAACTCGGCCAACTCCTCGGCGGTGAGCAGCAACAGCGTGTCGCTGAACAGGGCCGTGTCGTACCACTCGGCGGGCTCGTCCCCAGCGCGCCGCAACCAGTCCCGGGTCCGCTCCATGGCCCGGACCGCATGCGCCTCCACCAGCGCCTGCTCAGCCGCACGCGCCTCAGGCCCGGCATCACGACCCGCCTCGACCAGCACGCTCAGACTCGGCACGCGCCACAGCCGCTCGCGCGCGTCCCCCCGGCTCGGCGCCTGCTCGACCAGGCCGAACTTCGCCAGCGCACGCAGGTGATAGCTGGTCGCGCTCGGCGACAGCCCAACGATCTCGGCGCACTCGGTGGCTGTCGCACCGCTCTCGCGGCTACTCAGGTACTCCATGATCGCGATCCGGGCCGGATGGGCCATCGCCCGCATCACCTGCGGGTCGCTGATCGTCATCCGGCGCGAGTCAGGGCGAGCCTCGGTCATAGGCCCATGATCCCGGCAGGTCCCCCAACCCGCCATCACCCCCACGTTCCGCTCGGACCACGAGCAGGGCACGGGTGGCTCGTCATGATCGACGAATTTGGTTTCCATTCATTGATCAACACTAACCCGAAAGTGTCGTACACCAGTTCTATTGTGGCTTTATGTTGGAGGCGTTGGCGCAGGTGGGCGGGGCAGTTGACGACTGCGCCGAGACCGCGCTCTGGGGGCTCTCCGATGACGAGTTGCTTGCTTCTCTGGACGCGACTCAGGTGTTGGCGCAGCGGTTGGCCGCCGTCCAGCTCGGTCTGGTCCGCGAGTTGGACGGCCGCGGTGTGGCTGTCGCGCAGGGTGCCTCGTCCACCGCGGTCTGGCTGCGGGAGCGACTACGGCTCTCCGGTCGCGGTGCGCGCCAACTGGTCCAGCTCGCCGCCACCATCGACGCCGCCCCGTCAGCGGTGCGCGACGCGCTACTCGGCGGCGCCATCACCGTCGAGCAGGGTCGGGTGGTGGCCGAGACGATCGCCGCCCTCCCGGCGGAAGCCGGTCCCGAAGTGGCTGACAAGGCCACCCAACTGCTGGTCGCCTGGGCCGACCGTTTCGATCCGACAAGTCTGAGCCGGCTCGGCGAACGCGTCCTCACGCACGTCGCCCCGGAGCTGGCCGACGAAGCTGAGCTGAAGGCTCTGGAGCGGGCCACCGAGCGGGCCGAGGCCCGCCGGCACGTCACGCTCTCCGAGCAGCAGAACGGGCAGGTACGCCTCAGCGGCAGCCTCGACACCGAAACCGCGAGCCTGCTGCGCGAGGCCATCGATCCGCTCTGCGCCCCGGCCGGTGAGCACGATGACCGCAGTCCTGGTCAGCGTCGCGCCGACGCGTTGGGCGAAGTCTGCCGGCTGGCACTACGCACCGGTCAGCTGCCCGACAACGGCGGCGACCGTCCTCAGCTGGTGGTGACCGTGTCGCTCGACGAGCTGGTCAACGGCGTACGCGCCGGAGCACTGGAGACCGGCACGCGCCTCACGCCCGGTGCGGTCCGCCGCCTGGCCTGCGACGCTGGGGTGCTGCCGGTCGTGCTGGACGGCAACAGTCAGGTCCTGGACGTCGGTCGTCAGCGCCGGCTCTTCACGGGCCCGCTACGGCGCGCGCTGGTCCTGCGGGACGGCGGTTGCGCCTTCCCTGGTTGTGATCGGCCGCCGAGATGGTGCGACGGTCACCACCTCCGGCACTGGGCCGACGGTGGGGTGACGGCGCTGGGCAATGCGGTGCTGCTCTGCGGCTACCACCACCGGTTCATCCACCGCAGCGACTGGACGGTCCGCATCGCGGCGGACGGCCGGCCCGACTTCCTGCCGCCCAGCTGGCTCGACCCGCTGCGCACCCCACGTCGCAGCCTCTACCACCGGCGCTGCTGATGCCACCGACCAGACACCGCGACTTCATGAAAACCGAGTCGATCACGGCGAGAAAGCCGCGCCACCCGGCGATACGCCACTCGGTCACACTCGACCGGGCAACACGCCGTCTCGGTCGGGTGGTCGCGTCGGTAATTCGCTGGATGCGGCGGGTCGGGGAGCGTAGGGTTGCAGCCCGCTTGACGGCCGAGGTGAGCTGCACCGGAACGGACGTCTTCGCGCCGGGCGGCCGGCCATCCGCCCCCGGACACGCGAGCGCGCAGCAGATGTGAACGATGGGACGTCAGCATGCCCGCACTTGACCTCGACACCCAGCTCAGCACCGACGCCGACACCGACACCGACCTCGACGCGGACCTGGCCGCCGAACGCGCACACCTCACCACCTCGCGGGCGGCGCTGGGTCGGATGCGGGAGCGGGCCGAGTCTCTCTTCGCCACCGGTGACCAGGTGGCCGGCGACGCGTACGCGGCCGAGACGCTCGGCCGCACCCTGGCCCGCCGGGTCGCCGAGCTGGCCGACGACCCGACCACCCCGCTCTTCTTCGGCCGCCTCGACTTCGCCGGCGCCCCCGACAGCGGCGCCCCCGACAGCAGGGCCACCGACAGCAGGGCCACCGACAGCAGGGCCACAGCCAGCAGGCCCACGAACGACCCGGCCACGAACGGCCCGACCGCACCCGATACCAGCGGTGATCATCACGGGCGGCGATATCACGTGGGGCGGCGGCACGTCACCGACGAGCACGGCGAGCCGTTGGTGCTGGACTGGCGGGCGCCGGTCTCGCGCTCGTTCTACCGGGCCAGTGTGCGGGATCCGCAGGGGGTGGCGGTCCGGCGGCGGTTCGGGTTCAGCAATGGTGCGCTGACCAGCTTCGAGGATGAGCGGCTGGATCGGGGCGAGGAACTCGGTACGACCAGTCGGATCCTCACCGCCGAGATCGAGCGTCCGCGTGTCGGGCCGATGCGGGACATCGTCGCCACGATCCAGCCGGAGCAGGACGAGCTGGTCCGGGCCGACCTGGCCGACTCGATCTGTGTGCAGGGGGCGCCGGGTACCGGAAAGACGGCTGTGGGCCTGCACCGGGCCGCGTACCTGCTCTACCTGCACCGGGAGCGGTTGCGGCGGGCGGGTGTGTTGATCGTCGGGCCGAACCGGGCGTTCCTGTCGTACATCGCGGCGGTGTTGCCGGCGCTCGGTGAGGTCGAGGTCGAGCAGGCCACGGTGGAGGAGTTGATCTCCCGGGTGCCGGTCCGGGCGGTTGAGGCGTCGGCGGTGGCCGCGCTGAAACATGACGTACGGATGGCGAGCGTGCTGCGGCGCGCGGTGCAGGCACAGATCGGCACCCCGACCGAGTCGATCACCGTGTCGGACGGTTCGTTCCGTTGGCGGATCGGGCTGGAGCCGTTGCACCGGATCGTCGAGGAGACCCGCCGGGAGGGGTTGCCGTACGGCACGGGTCGGGAACGCGTCCAGGCGCGGGTGGTCAGCCTGCTGCAACGGCAGGCCGAGGCGCGGCGTGCGGAGTCT
The DNA here is from genome assembly GCF_018070365.1 of Micromonospora sp. D93. Taxonomy (NCBI): domain Bacteria; kingdom Bacillati; phylum Actinomycetota; class Actinomycetes; order Micromonosporales; family Micromonosporaceae; genus Micromonospora; species Micromonospora sp. D93. The sequence continues at coordinate 106,528 of NZ_JAGPXW010000022.1, forward strand.
CCAAGCGATGCCTGGCTGCGTCGGATGAGCCGCTGTCGGCCGGTGCTCGACTTCCTGGACGCGGTCTGGCCGGCGCTCACCCCGGAAGGGCTGGTGCACGGTCTGTTCTCCGATCCGGGCCGGCTCGCCGCAGCGGCGGACGGGCTGCTCAGCGACACCGAGCAGGCGCAGCTCACCTGGGCCAAGCCGGCCCGCACCCCGAAGGCGACCCGTTGGACCGCCGCCGACGCGGTGTTGATCGACGAGGCGACCGGGCTGCTGGAACGGCTCTCCGGGTTCGGGCACGTGGTGGTGGACGAGGCGCAGGACCTCTCCCCGATGCAGTGTCGGGCCATCGCTCGTCGCAGCGAGCACGGCTCGGTCACGCTCCTCGGTGACCTCGCCCAGGGCACCGCGCCGTGGGCGGCGACGGACTGGCGGGAGTCCCTTGCCCATCTGGGCAAGCCGGACGCGGTGGTGGTTCCGTTGACAGTCGGTTTCCGGGTGCCCGCCGCGGTCGTCGCGTTCGCGAACCTGCTGCTTCCGGCGCTCGCTGTGGACGTACCGCCGGCCGAGTCGCTGCGTCACGACGGCGGCTTGGACGTGCGTACGGTGACCGATCTGACCTCGGCGACGGTGGCCGAGGTGCGCGCGGCGCTGGCGCACGACGGCTCGGTCGGTGTGATCGCCGCGGACGACGCGGTCGACGGCCTGCGCGCGGCGCTGGCCGAGGCCGGCGTCGAGACCGCGACCGCCGACGACGTGGCGGCCGCGGAGCGGGTCACAGTGGTGCCGGCGACGCTGGTCAAGGGCCTTGAGTACGACCATGTGGTGGTGGTCGAGCCGGCCGCGATCGTCGCGGCCGAGCCACGCGGGCTGCACCGGCTGTACGTGGTGCTCACGCGGGCGGTGTCCCGGCTGGCGGTGCTGCACGTCGCGCCGCTGCCCGCCCCGCTCGTCGCCGGGTCAGCCGGCTGACAGGGCCGCCGCGATCTCTCGTAGCGGGCGGCCGGAGTCGGCCAGCGGCACGTGGAACGACAGCGCTCGAACCTGGGCCACCGCGCGGCGGGGTCACCCGCCTTGACTTTGTTCCGTAAAGTAGTTTGCGTGGACTTCGACGATGATTCCCCGCCCACCGACGCAGCGGCGGCGCTCCGGCTGATCCAGGACCAACGGTCGGCGACGGCACGCCGGCTCGACCCCGACGCCCGCCTGCTCTACTGGCCGTGGGCTGTCGCCTGGCTGGTCGGCTTCGGGTTGTTCTTCCTGCGGTTCTCCCCCGGTGACCGGGCGCTTGTCGACCTGCCGAGCTGGCTGCCGCTGACCGTCCTGTTCGTCCTGCTCACGGCCGCCGGAACGATCCAGGCGGTGGTCAGCGTGCGAGCCTACGGCCAGGTGACAGGTGACTCCGCCCGGCGCGGGAAGTGGTACGGGTACGCCTGGGCCCTCGGTTCGGTGAGCATCTACGCGGGGCTGGGCCGCATCTCCGAGCACCTGCCGCACGACCAGGCGGCGCTGCTCTGGTCGGCGACCGCGGTCGGGTTGACCGGCGCGCTGCACATGGCCGGCGGGGCGGTCTGGCTGGACCGGGACCTGTTCCGGCTGGGCGTCTGGATCAGCCTGATCAACCTGGTCGGGGCGTTCGCCGGGCCGGGCTGGCACCCGCTCATCGTGGCGGTGGCCGGCGGCGGCGGAATGCTGGTGGCCGGCGCGATCGCCCGGCGGCGACAGCGGCAGCGGCAGCAGCCGTGACCGAGCTGGATCCGGTCATTCACGCGCAGGCCCGGCTGCGGGTGGTCGCCAGCCTCTCCGCTCTCAACGTCGGCGACAGGATCGCGTTCCCCCGCCTGCAGGATCTGCTCGCGATGACCGCCGGCAACCTCTCGGTGCACCTGCGCAAGCTCGAAGAGGCCGGCTACGTGGAGATCACCAAGACCCATCGTGGACGCACCCCGGCGACCCTGGTCCGGCTCAGCCGGCGAGGTCGGCTGGCGTTCGAGGAGTACACCGAAGCTATCCGCGCCCTGCTCGACCCCACCCCGTCGAAGGAGCAGTCATGATCCTCGCCCGCGCCGACCAGGCCAGCCGCCGGTACGGCGACGTCCTCGCCCTCGACCGCGTCGACCTGGAAGTCCGGGCCGGTGAGCTGGTCGGCCTGCTCGGGCCGAACGGCGCCGGCAAGAGCACCCTGATGAACCTGCTGGTGGGCCTGCGCCGTCCCAGCTCGGGGCGGGTCGAGCTGTTCGGGGGTGACCCCCGCGACCCGGCGAGCCGGCGACAGATCGGGGTCACCCCGCAGGAGACCGGCCTGCCCGGCACGCTGCGCGTCGGCGAGGTCGTCGACTTCGTCTCCGCGCACTACCCCGACCCGGTGCCCCGGGCGGAACTGCTCGACCGCTTCGGCCTCGCCGACCTCGTCCGACGACAGACCGGTGGGCTCTCCGGCGGGCAGCGCCGCCGGTTGGCGGTGGCGTTGGCGTTCGTCGGCCGGCCCCGGTTGGTGCTGCTCGACGAGCCGACCACGGGCCTGGACGTGGCTGCCCGGCACACCCTGTGGGACGCGATCCGGGCCTTCCACGAGGACGGCGGCACCGTGCTGTTGAGCAGCCACTACCTGGAGGAGGTGGAGACGCTCGCCCACCGGGTGATGGTCATCGGGCAGGGCCGGGTGCTCGCCGACGACAGCGTGGACGCGGTGCGCGGCATCGTCGGCGTACGTCGGGTCAGCCTGGTCGCCGATCACCTGCCCGACCTGCCCGGTGTCGTCCGTACCGAACGGGTGGACGGTCGGCTGCACCTGCTCACCACCGACGCCGACGAGCTGGTCCGGGCGCTGGTCACGGCCCAGACTCCGTTCACCGACCTGGAGGTACGGCCGACGTCGCTGGAGGAGGCGTTCCTCGCCATCACCAGCGGGGACGCGCCCAGCGGCGACGCGCCCGCCAGCACCGGCCGACCCACCACCGCCGCTGCCGGCGGCCGACCCACAAGCGTCTGAGGAGGCGACCGTGCAGCTCGCCCTTGTCCACGCCCGCTACCAGCTCCTGGAGATCATCCGGATTCCGGTGGCAGTCTTCGGCAGCGCCTTCTTCCCGGCCGCCGCCATGATCTTCTTCGTGGTGCCCTTCGCCGGTGACGACGCGGTAGGTGCCACCTACGCCACCGCGTCGATGGTCACCTTCTCGGTGATGAGCGCCAACATCTTCCAGTACGGCGTCGGTGTCGCCGAGGACCGCGACCAGCCCTGGAACCCGTACACCCGGACCCTGCCGGCCGGGCCGGCGCCGCGGTTCGCCGGCCGGGTGCTGGCCGGCCTGGCGCTGACCTACCTCTCGCTGATCCCGGTCGTGGTGATCGGCGCGACGCTGACCGCGGCCACGATCACCCCGGCGGCGTTCCTGCTGGCCCTCGGCACCGTGGCCGTCATCTCGGTGCCGTTCACGCTGATGGGGCTCGCCATCGGCTACTCGCTGCCGAGCAAGGCGGCGATCGTGGTCGCGCAGGTGCTCTTCCTACCGCTGGCGTTCGGCGGTGGTCTGCTCTCCGCGCCGGACGACGCACCCGGGTTCATCCAGACGATCGCGCCGTACCTGCCCACCCGGGGCGCTGCCGAACTGATGTGGGCGGCGGCGGCCGACTACGACGTGGAGCCGCTGGCAGTGATCATGCTCGGTGTCTGGGTGGTGCTGCTCGCCGCGCTCGCCGGCTGGGCGTACCGGCGGGACGAGGGTCGCCGGTTCAGCTGACGATTCGTCCGTTTCCGCCCCGGGCCACAGCGGGACGGTGCCAGGATTCCGGCAGGGGGCCGCCGTGGCCACCCGGGCCGAGAGGGGTCTTGACGTGAGCACCGTCCCGCCGGGTACGCCCTGCTGGGCCGACCTGGCCACCCCGGACCTGACCGACGCCCGGCGCTTCTACCCGGAGCTGTTCGGTTGGACCGGCCAGGTCACCCCGGAGCCCGAGGCGGGCGGCTACACGGTCTTCCTGCTCGACGGCAGGCCGGTGGCCGGCGCCGGCCCGCCCGCGATACCGGACCAGGTCCCGATCTGGTCGACGTACCTCGCCACCGACGACGCCGAGCTGGTCGCCGGCCGTGTGGAACGGGCCGGCGGGCAGGTCGTCGTACCACCGTTCGAGGTCTTCGACAAGGGTTGGATGGCGGTCTTCGCCGACCCGGCCGGCGCCACGTTCAGCGTGTGGCAGCCGCTGGCCATGGCCGGTGCAGAGGTGTTCAACGTGCCGGGCGCGATGAGCTGGAACGAGCTGGTCACCCCCGACCCCGAGGGCGCGAAGGTCTTCTACGAGCTGGTGTTCGGCTGGCAGCCCGACGACCAGGCGGTGGGCGCGATGACGTACACCGGGTGGCGGCTCGGGACGCAGATCGTCGCCGGGATGATGCCGCCGCTGGCCGACGACTTCCCGGCCGACCTGCCCGCGTACTGGACCGTGTACTTCGCGGTGGCCGACGCGGACGCCGCCGCGGCCCGCGCCTCCGAGCTGGGCGGAACGATCCTGGTTCCGCCCCGCGACATCCCGGCGGGCCGCTTCGCCGCCCTCCGCGACCCCCAGGGCGCCCTCTTCTCCGTCATCGACCTGGGCCCCTGACCCGGCGCCTGCCCGCTCAGGGGAGGGTGGGGCGGACGGGGACCACCAGGGGGCCGTGTGTACCGGGGACCACCCGGACGCTGGCCCGGTAGTGGGTGGCGAGCAGCTCCTCGGTCAGCACCTCGGGCGGAGTCCCGGCGGCCACCACCTGACCGGCGGCGAGCATCACCATCCGGTCGGCGTACTCACCGGCCAGGGAGAGGTCGTGCATCGTGGCCAGGACGGTCAGGCCGTGCTCGCGGCGCAGCTGGTCGACGAGTTCGAGCACGTCCTGCTGGTGCCCGATGTCGAGCGCACTGGTCGGCTCGTCGAGCAGCAGCAGCGTCGCGCCCTGGGCGAGCGCGCGGGCGAGGAACACCCGCTGCCGTTCGCCGCCGGAGAGGGTGGCCAGTTCGCGACGGTGGAAGCCGGTGAGGTCCAACCGTCCCAGCACCTCGTGCACGGCGTCGATGTCGGCGGTCGACTCCCGGCCCAGCGCCGGGATGTACGGGGTACGACCGAGCAGCACGTAGTCCAGCACCGACATGCCGGGTGGCACCACAGGCGACTGTGCCACAGTGGCCACCACCCGGGCGCGGTCCCGACGGCGCAGCGCTGCACTCGGCGTACCGAACAGGGTGATCGCCCCCGGCGCGGGCAGCAGGCCGCCGACGGCGCGCAACAGGGTCGACTTGCCGGCGCCGTTCGGGCCGATCACTGTGACCCACTCGCCGACGGCGACGGTGAGGTCGACGCCGGTCAGGATCGGCGTGCCACCGAGGTCGACGTGCAGCCCGCGCACCTCGACGGCCGGCGCGTCGACAGCCGGCGCACCGACGGCGGGTTCGCGCCTCACGTGAGCACTCGCCGGGCGGTCCGCAGCACGAGGACGAAGAACGGGCCGCCCAGCAGGGCGGTCACCACTCCGATCGGCACCTCGGACGGAGCGGCGGCGGTGCGGGCCACCACGTCGGTCAGTGCCAGGAACGCGCCGCCGAACAGCAGTGACATCGGCAGGATCACCCGGTAGCTGGACCCGGCGAGCAGCCGGACGGTGTGCGGCACGATGATGCCGACGAAGCCGATCAGCCCGGTCGCGGAGACCGCCGCCGCGGTGCCCAGGGAGGCGGCGGCGATCAACAGGTAGCGGGTGCGCTGCGGGTGCAGGCCCAGGCTTCTCGCCTCGTCGTCGCCGACCGCGAGGACGTCCAACTCGCGGCGGTGCAGCAGCACCACCACAGTGGTCAGCGCGGCGTACGGCAGCACCAGCAGCACGTCGTGCCAACCTGCGGTGGCCAGCCGGCCGAGCAGCCAGGAGTAGACCGGCTGGATGCTGTCGGCGTGTCGTTGCAGGAGGTACGTCTGACCTGCGGAGAGGAACGCGGAGACCGCCACCCCGGCCAGGATCAGCATCGCGGGTGATCCGCGTCGCCCCCCGGCCGCGCCGAGCACGTAGGTCATGGTGACGGCGAGCAGGGAACCGGCGAACGCGGCCAGCGGAATGGTCATCGGCAGCCCGGAGAGCGTGCCCTGCTTGCCGGCGCCGCCGAGGGCGATCGCCGCGGTGACCGCGAGGCCGGCGCCGGCGGCCACACCCAGCAGGTACGGGTCGGCCAGTGGGTTGCGGAACACCCCCTGGTAGCACCCGCCGGCCATGGCGAGCAGGCCGCCGACGAGCAGGCCCAGCACCACCCTGGGCAGGCGCAGCTCGGTGACGATGGCGATCTCGCGCTCGGTCAGCCCGCTGTCCAGGTGCACCCCGGGGAACAGGTTGAGCAGCTCGGCGGCGACGCTGCCCGGGGGCAGGCTCACCGGGCCGAGCGACACCCCGACGACGAGCGCGACGAGCACCGCGACCAACCCCGCGACGAGCCAACGTTTGCGCAGCCCGGCGGGCCGGGCCCCAGATAGGAGCCCGGCGGGCCGGGCCGCGGACAGCGGCCCGGTCACCGACGGACGACGGTCACGCGGGCACCTTGGCGACCGCGTCGATGATGACCCGGAGCAGGTCCACGACGCGCGGGCCCCAGCGGGAGGCGATGTCGTCGTCCAGGGCCACGACCTGGTTGTTCTTCACAGCGGTGAGACCGGCCCAGCCACTGCGTGCCTTGACCGTGTCGGCGCTCTGCTGGCAGCACTTGGCATCGGCCAGGAAGACGAAGTCCGGGTCGGCCTTGACGACGAACTCCTGGGACAGCTGCGGGTAGCCGAAGTTCTTACCGTCCGCGTCGGCCGGGTCGGCGATGTTGGTAAGACCGGCCTGGCCGTAGAGCGAGCCGATGAAGGTCTTGCTGGTGGCGCTGTACAGCTCCGGGCCCAACTCGTGGAGGTAGGTGAGCTTCTCCGCGCGCTGCGGCAGGTCCTTGACCAGCTTGGCGATGTCGTCCTTCATCCGGGTGGCGACGTCGGTGGCCTGGTCGGCGTGCCCGGTCAGCGTGCCCAGCTCGGTGATCTGCCGGTACGAGTCGTCGAGGGTGACCGCCGCCGGGGTCTGGTACACCGGGATCTTCAGCTTGCCGAGCTGCTCGACGATCTTGTTGCGGTCGTCGGAGAGCACCACGAGGTCCGGGTTCTTACCGGCGATCGCCTCGGCGTTCGGCTGGAAGGCGGAGAGGTCGGTCTTGGGCACGTCGGCCGGGTAGTTCGACTGGTCGTCGACGGCGGTCACCTGCGGGCCGGCACCGATCGCGAAGAGCATCTCGGTGGCGGTGGGCGACAGCACGACGATCTTCTCGGGACGCTTGTCGACGGTGAGCGCGCCGACGGTGACCGGGTAGGCGGCTGCCGCGGTGCCGGCGCTCGGCTTGTCGTCGGCCTTCTCGGCGCAGGCGCCGAGGGCGAGGGCGGCGACCGCGAGGGTCGCCGCGAAGAGCCGAGGGGTACGTCTGAACATGGGGGCCTCCTGTCGGTCGAGGAGTGTGGTGCTTCGCCGACAGGGACTTCCGTACGCCCGCCCACGAGGCGCCCTTCCTCGAGAGCGCGTTTCGCGACCGGTCCGCAGGCGACCTGGCTCGTCCCCACCTACCGGTGGGGCATCACAGTTGCGGGACAGCGCCGGGATGAGCACCGGCTTCGCTGCGGACTGGTCGGTAAGACGGTAGCGCACCGCCAGGACGTGCCGGATCGATCAAGGATTGATCGACGATGCACGATCGGCGGCTCGCCGCGCACCGAGGGATTTGTCCCGGATCTGGAGGATCGGGAACGGGTGGTGGGGCCCCGCCGGGGCGGGACGGGGCCCCACCCGATCAGGAGGACGTGATGGTGACGTTGTCCACAGCCGCCTCCACCAGGCTGGCCCCGGACGCGTCCGCCGCCTCGATCAGCACGCGGACCGACTGGCCGGCGTACGGGGTGAGGTTCAGGTTCGCGACCGCCCAACTCCCGTTGCGGTTGCTGGCCGCGCCGGACTGGGTGAGCAGCGCTGTGGTGCCGCCGTTGTGCACCACGCTCACCCGCAGGTAGTCCGCCGACGAGGCGTTCGAGCCGTGCGCCAGGTACCAGGCCAGCGAGAGGCTCAGCGTGCCGGACGACGGCAGGGTCACCGCCGGGGACCGGGCGCTGGTCACGCCGCCGTCGACGTCGTAGTCACCGGCCGCTGAGCCGGCGAGCCGGCCGGTCACCAGGTCGTTGGATCCGGCGTACGGGGTGAGCTGCTTGGCGCCGGAGGACGTGGTCGCCTGGGCGGCGCCCCGCTCGAACGCGCCGAGGGTGGCGGTGTCGGTGCCGCCCGGGTTGGTGGTCCAGCCGGTGGCGGTCTCGAAGGTGTCCGACCAGACAGTGGTGCCGCCACCGCCGCCGCAGTACTGCGACTGCTTGTTGATGGCCCGGTACGGGCAGTCGGCGTACTCGCTGAGCAGCAGCACCGCCTCCCGGTTGCGCGAGGTCTGCGCTCCGATGACCTCGTCGGGCGGGTAGAAGCCCCCGCCGCCGGACGAGCCGGGATACATCTCGAAGGTGTACGCCCAGATGTTGTGGGTGGCCCACATCCAGTCGAGGCTGTCCCCGTCGGTGATGTAGAGGTCGCTGGACTGTTCCGGGGTGTAGCCGTTGGTGGCCGCCATCTGCTGACCGATGGTGGCGAAGGTGTTGTACTGGTCCGCGCTCATCCCGGTCGCGGTGTTCGCCGTGGTGTAGCCGTACGGCCAGAGCACCAGCTGCGAGTACGTGTGGAAGTCGATGTTGGCCTTGATCTGCTGCACCCCGCCGACCACCCGGCCGTTGACGAAGTTGCGCAGCGCCTGCGTCTCGGGCGCGGAGAACGCCGACGGCCCCCGGTAGGTCTCCGACGAGGTGGTGCCGGACGAGCCGCCGCAGCATCCCCAGTTGTAGGACCAGTTGCGGTTCAGGTCGGTGCCGACGTTTGACGAGCCGCTGTTGGGCTGCCGGTTCTTGCGCCAGGACCGGTACGACCCGGTGGCGATGTCGTACTCGCTGCCGTCCGGGTTGACCGTCGGCACGATCCAGAGCTCCCGGCCGTTGACGATGTTGGTGATCCGGGAGTCGCTGCCGTAGCTGTCGGTGAAGAGGTTGAGCAGGTAGATCGCCATCTCGACGGTCAGGTGCTCGCGGGCGTGCTGCTGGGAGTTGAACAGGATCTCCGGCTCGTTCTCGTCGGTGCCGACGTTGTCGGAGATCTTCACGGCCATCAGGTCGCGGCCCTCGTACGAGGAACCGATGCTGATCTTGCGGGCGATCGCCGGATGGTCGGCGACGACCTGGTTCACGACGGCTGTCAGTTCCGCGTAGTCGTGGTAGTTGGAGTCGGCGGGCGGGAAGGCCAGCGCGCCGAAGTCGCCGGCGCCACGCTCGGCGTTGGGCGGCGGGGCCAGCGGTTCCAGCCGGAAGCCGAGTTTGCCGATCGCGGCGGCCTCACCCGCGGTCGCCGAGATGTGCAGCACCCCATGTTCGGAGTAGTCGATGGCGGCCCCGGTGCGGGCCACCGCGTTGCGGTCGGCGAGGGTCCGGGGCCCGAGCACCCGGTAGCCGGAGGCGGCCTGCTCAGCGGTGCGGTCCGGTGCCGGTCGGGCGGCGACCGGACCGGCGGCGACTGTGACGATGCCCAGCCCGGTGACGACAGCGAGCACCAGGACACGGCGGAGAGGGGTGGGCGTGCGGAGGGCCATTGACTACCTCCTCGATGGGCGGGAGATCCCGCTCGGTGAAGGACACTTCACCATCTGTCACATGGTCATATCAATATTGATCGCTGCGTTGTCCATCCCAGGTGGACCATCACGGCGGCAATGATTTTCCACCTATCAACATCTGGCGAAACTTCCCTCCAAGCGGAAAACTGACCAGCGACGATGCCCCCTCGACACCGCGGAGCACCCATGGCCAGATCCCGCCTGCGCGCGGCCGCCCTCGCCGGCGTCACCACGCTCACCCTGCTCACCAGCGCCGCGCCCGCGCTGGCCGGCGCCCCCACCCCCCCCCCCCCC